>NZ_RZPF01000009.1:0-26252 GCF_004022735.1 Mesorhizobium sp. M7A.F.Ca.AU.001.01.1.1 | reverse complement strand
ATCAAGGTCTGGCGCTCGGCATGGTCCTTGGCGAAGCCGGCGAGGTCGAACACAGCGGTCACGGTTTCGTTCGCCGGCAGTTGCTCGCCCAAAAGTGCCGTCAACGCCGCGTCGAGCGGGTCGGTGAAATGGCCCTCCGGCAAGGTTTTTCCTCGTGCGGCGCAAGCAGCGATCCAGGCAGCCACCACCAACGTGAGATGGACCAGCTCGGTACCGGCTTCTAGACATTCGATGGCGGAAGCGACGATGCGCTGCGGCAATTTCTGGCTGCCGTCATTGGCGATCTGAGCCGTACGGTGGGCAAGTGCAGTGTTGGAAAAACGCTCAGCGAGCTCCGCGGTGTAAGCGCTCGGGTCGAGCCCGGCATCCTCGGGCAGGGTCGGGATGGCTTCCGCCCACAATGCATCGACGAATTGCCGGATCGCCGGGTCGGCGAAGGCGCGGTCGACGGTGGCATGACCGCTGAGCAGGCCAAGATAGGCGATGGCCGAATGCGAGCCGTTGAGCAGCCTGAGCTTCATGTCCTCGAACGGGCCGACGTCGCGAACCATGGTGACGCCGAACTGTTCCCAGTCCGGGCGGCCCGCTGGGAAATTGTCTTCGACCACCCATTGGCAGAACGGCTCGGTCATGACAGGCCAAGCGTCCTCGGCACCGAGTTCTTCAGCGATCCGCGCCCGATCGGCATCGGTGGTTGCCGGCACGATGCGGTCGACCATGCTTGAAGGAAAGGCGACCTGATGGGCGATGTGATCGGCAATTCCGACATCATTCGATTGGGCGAGCCCGGCATCTCGCAACTGGGCGAATTCAACCAACAGCCGATGCAGCGTGGCGCCGTTGGCCGGCAGATTGTCGCAACAGAGCACGGTAAAGGGCGGCGTGCCGGCGGCGCGTCGCCGGGCAAGCGCCTCGGTCAGGAAACCATGCGCTGTCTTCGGCATCTGCGGATTGGCCAGATCATGGGCGATATCGGGATGAGCAGCGTCCAATCCGCCGCCAGCCGCCCTCAGATAGGCCTTTTCGGTGATCGTAAGCGTGACGATGCGGGTGCGCGGATCGGTCAGCGCGGCCAGTACCGCGCCCGGATCCTCCGGCGCCACCAGCATCGCGGTAATCGAGCCGATGACCTGAAGTTTTTCGGTTCCACTGCTTCTGATCGCCAGCGTGTAGAGCCCATCCTGCGGCGTGAGTGCGTCGCGCGTGTCGGCGCTGCGCAGCGAAACGCCTGTTATGCCCCAATCCGTCTCGCCGGCCGCCAGGCAATCGTCGACATAGGCGGCCTGGTGGGCGCGATGGAAGGCGCCGACGCCAAGATGCACGATGCCCGGGACGATGCGGCTGCGATCATACGAAGGCGTCGCGATCGAAGCCGGCAGTGCGCGCAACGTCTTCGTGGAAAGGCGTTCGGTCGTCGTGGTGCGACTGGTCTGGTCGGATGACATGAGTGGCCTCGGCAGGGATCGGCAAAGCGGCGTAACATTCGATTTCCCGCCACACAATGGGCCGAAAAGTCATCATACAACAACCTAATTTTTGTATGTTGACATTATTTCTTGCCGCCCCTACCGATAGCGGCCCTGGGAGGATTGCCGTGCCACTGACCGATGCGGATCTGCTGTTTCCCGCCGATGCGCATTCGCGCTCGGTTGCCCGCGATCTCTATGCCGGGATCAAGGACCTGCCCCTGGTCAGCCCGCATGGCCACACCGATCCGCGTTGGTATGCGCTGAACGAGCCTTTTCCGGATCCGGCGCAACTGCTCATCGTTCCGGATCACTACATTTTCCGCATGCTGTTCAGCCAAGGCATCCGCCTTGAGGATCTCGGCGTGGCGACGCTGGACGGCGCGCCGGTCGAGACCGACGGCAGGGCGATCTGGCGGCTTTTTGCCGAGCACTATTATCTGTTTCGGGGTACACCGACCCGGCTGTGGTTCGATCATGTGCTTGCCGATCTGTTCGGCATCGACGAGCCGCTGACCGCAGCGACCGCCGACCGCCACTACGACGCCATCGCGACGCTGCTGCAGTGGGAGAATTTCCGCCCGCGCGCCCTGTTCGAGCGCTTCAACATCGAGGTCATCGCGACCACCGAAGGCGCGCTCGACGATCTCAAATGGCACCAGATGATCCGCGACAGCGGCTGGCAGGGCCGTGTGGTCACCGCTTATCGCCCCGACGCCGTCGTCGATCCCGACTTCGAGGGGTTTTCAACCAATCTCGACCGGCTCGGCGAGATCACCGGCTGCGACACCGGCAGCTGGGCAGGCTATCTCGATGCGCATCGCCAGCGGCGCGCCTTCTTCAAAAGCTTCGGCGCGACCTCGTCCGACCATGGCCATCCGACGGCCGAGACCGCCAATCTTTCGGATGCTGCAGCGCAGGAGCTGTTCAATCGCGTTCGCCGTGGCTCCGACGACGAGCGCGAACGGAAACTGTTCCGCGCCCAGATGCTGACCGAGATGGCCAAGATGAGCCTCGACGACGGGCTGGTGCTGCAGATCCATCCCGGCTCCTGGCGCAATCATTCGTCGGCTGTTTTCCAAAAATTCGGCCGCGACAAGGGTTTCGATATCCCGACCCGGACCGACTATGTGACGGCGCTGAAGCCACTGCTCGACTGCGTCGGACTTGAGCGCGACCTCACAATCGTTCTCTTCACGCTCGACGAAACAAGCTATGCGCGCGAACTGGCGCCACTCGCCGGTGTCTACCCGGCGCTGAAGCTCGGGCCGGCCTGGTGGTTCCACGACAGCCCGGAAGGCATGCGGCGCTTCCGCGAGATGACCACCGAGACCGCCGGCTTCTACAACACCGTCGGCTTCAACGACGACACCCGTGCCTTTCCCTCGATCCCGGCGCGCCACGATGTGGCGCGGCGGGTCGACTGCGCGTTCCTGGCGCGTCTCGTCGCCGAGCATCGGCTGCGCGAGGACGAGGCGCATGAGCTGGCGCGGGAGCTTGCCTATACACTTGCGAAAAAGGCCTACCGGCTCTGAGCCGGGCGTTTTGGTTTTCATAGGGAGGAAGTCATGTTGCATCTTTCGAAATTGACGGCAGTTACATTCGTTTTCGGCTCGTTGCTGGTCGGCATCGCCAACGCCGAAACCGTGCTGCGGTCGTCCGATACCCATCCCGACGGCTATCCAACCGTCGAAGCGGTCAAATATATGGGCGAGCTGATCAAGCAGCGCACCAATGGCCGCTATTCGGTCGAGGTCTATCATTCGGCGCAGCTCGGCGAGGAGAAGGACACGATCGAGCAGACGCAGACCGGCGTCATCGATCTCAACCGCGTCTCGATGGGGCCGTTCAACGGCATCGTTCCGCAAACCGCGGTGCCGTCGCTGCCCTACATGTTCCGCTCCGTCGAGCATATGCGCCATGTCATGGACGGGCCGATCGGGGACGAGATCCTGAAAGCCTTTGAGACTCACGACCTTGTCGGTCTCGCCTTCTACGATTCCGGGGCACGCTCCTTCTACAACACCAAGAAGGACATCACCTCGATGGCCGACATGAAGGGCATGAAGTTCCGCGTCATCCAGTCCGACGTGTTCGTCGACATGGTCAATGCGTTGGGCGCCAACGCCACGCCGATGGCCTATGGCGAGGTCTATTCGGCTTTGCAGACAGGCGTCATCGACGGCGCCGAGAACAACTGGCCGAGCTTCGAATCCGCCAAGCATTTCGAGGTCGCCAAGCATTACACGCTCGACCAGCACCAGATCGTGCCCGAGGTTCTGGTGATGTCGAAGGCGAGCTGGGACAAGCTCGCCCCGGAAGACCAGGCGATCGTGCGGCAGGCGGCCAAGGACAGCGTCGTCAAGATGCGTGAATTGTGGGACGCGCAGGAGAAGAAGTCGCGCGACATCGTCGAGAAAGCCGGCGTCAAGGTCAGTGAGATCGACAAGCAGCCGCTGATCGATGCGATGAAGCCGGTCTACGAGAAATATCTCTCGACCCCCGAGTTGAAAGATCTCGCCGCGCGCATCCAGGCGACCAAATAATCCGTTCGCGGCAATGGTGGCGCGAGCTTGCGCGCCACCGTCCAGTGGGAAGCGCGCATATGAAACCATTCTGGCTGGCAATAGAACGGCTGCTGTCACGGCTGGCGAGGCTTGCGCTGTGGGTCAGCGGCATCGGCCTGACGCTGATGACGGTGATCATCTTCTGGCAGGTGTTCTCACGCTATGTGCTCAACAGTTCGCCAAGCTGGACGGAACCCTTCTCGGTGATTTTGATGGGGTGGTTCATCTTTTTGGGCGCGGCCGTCGGTGTCCGCGAACGCACGCATCTGGGCTTCGATGTGCTGCTCTATTTCCTGCCGCCCGCCGCAAAGGCGGTACTGCGCAGCATTTCGGATGTCGTCGTGCTCGCCTTCGGTCTCGGCATGATCGTCTACGGCGCCCAGCTCACCCGGCTGACATGGAACACGGTGATGCCGTCTCTCGCTTTCCCGGGCGGCGTCAGTTTCCTGCCGGTCATCCTGGGCGGCGCGCTTGTCTGCCTGTTTTCGCTCGAGCGGCTTGCCGGGCGGTTTGCCGGACTGCCGGTCGATGCCGATCAGTACGCCACGGGCGAGGAGGGTCTCTAGATGGCATTGACGGTTCTGTTCGGCACCTTCGTCTTTCTTCTGATCATCGGCACACCGATCGCCTTCTGCCTCGGTGTCGCCAGCTTCGCCACGGTTCTGGTGCTGGGGCTGCCGCCGCTGGTGGTGTTCCAGCGCCTCAACTCCGGTGTCAGCGTGTTTTCGCTGATGGCCATCCCGTTCTTCATCTTCGCCGGTGACCTGATGGTGCGCGGCGGCATTGCCGCTCGCCTTGTTGCGCTCGCCGGGGCGTTGGTCGGCCACCTGAGAGGCGGGCTCGGCCAGGTCAACATCGCCGCCTCGACCATGTTCGGCGGCATTTCCGGCTCGGCGGTGGCCGATGCCTCGGCGGTCGGCGGGCTGATGATCCCGCAGATGAAGGCGCGCGGCTACGGCGTCGATTATGCTGTCAACATCACTTCGGTCGGCGCCATCATTGCGCTGCTGATACCGCCTTCGCACAACATGATCATCTATTCGATTTCGGCCGGCGGCCGGATCTCGATCGCTGATCTGTTCACCGCCGGCATCATACCGGGCCTGCTGCTGGCGCTATCTCTGATGGTCACGGCCTATTGGGTCGCCAGCCGCCGCGCCTATCCGACCGAGCCGTTCGCCGGCTTCGGCAGGGCGCTGCAATTGCTCGTTGCCGCAATTCCCGGGCTGATCCTGATCGGCATCATCTTCGGCGGCGTTCGCTCCGGCGTCTTCACCGCCACCGAAAGCTCCTGCATCGCCATCGTCTATGCTTTCCTGGTGACCCTGCTGATCTATCGCTCCATGAGCTGGAACGACTTCGTCACCGCGACCACCGCTGCCGTGCGCACAACCGCAATGGTGCTGATGATCATCGGCTGCGCCGCCGCCTTTGGCTGGCTGCTGGCCTATCTCCGGGTGCCGGCCGCTCTGGTCGCCTTCCTGCAGTCCGTATCCGACAACAAGCTGGTCATCTTGCTGTTGATCAACGTCGTGCTTCTCATCCTCGGCACGTTCATGGACATGTCGCCGCTGATCATCATCACCACGCCGATCTTCCTGCCGGTGGTCATGGCCTACGGCGTCGATCCGGTGCATTTCGGCGTGATCCTCATTCTCAATCTCGGCATCGGCTTGTGCACACCGCCGGTGGGGGCAGTGCTGTTCGTCAGCTGTGCGATCGGCCGGATCCCGATCTGGACGGCGATGCGTTCGATCTGGCCATTCTATGGGGCGGCTTTCGCTGTGTTGATGCTTGTCACCTACGTGCCGGAAATTTCGTTGTGGTTGCCGCACCTGTTCCACTAGAGCAGTTCACGGGAACGGCGAACTGCTCTAACCCTTTGTTTTGACGCAATTCCGGACGGAAACCGTTTCACATTTTTCCTGGAATTGCTTTAGGAGACCATCACGTGTCCGCTGCATCCGCCGATCTCAGGGTCGAGAGAAAACCCAAGCTGTCGGAGACCGTCGTTGCGGCGATCCGCAAGCAGCTGCAGGCGGGCGAAATCCTGCCTGGCCACAAATTGCCGCCCGAGGGCCAGCTGACCGAGACCTTCGGCGTCAGCCGCACCGTCATCCGCGAGGCGCTGGCCAAGCTTTCCGCCGACGGCCTGGGCGAGTCGCGTCAAGGCGCCGGCGTCTTCGTCACCGAGCATATCTCGACGATGTTCGGAGCGCTTGCCGCCGACATGGGAGCCAAGGATTCGATCGCGCTCAACGTGCTCGAGGTACGCTTGGCAATCGAGATCGAGTCGGCCGGGATCGCCGCTATTCGCCGCAACGCCGCGCAGGAGGCGGCGATCCAGGAAGCCTTCTTCGAATTCGAGCGGCTGCTGCTTGCCAGCGAGCCGACCGGCCCGGCCGACCTCGCCTTCCACCGCGCCATCGCCAGCGCGACCAACAACCCGTTCTATGTCGAGATGCTCGACGTGCTCGGCCGGCGCGCCATTCCGTGCGACGTGACCTCGCCCTGGTCGACCGAACTGGCGCAATCCGACAACTACCAGCGCGGGCTGCAGCGCGAACATCTGGTGATCCTCAATGCGATCACATCGGGCGATGCCGAAGCGGCGCGCGAGGCAATGCGCGCGCACCTCACAGCCAGCCAGCAGCGCTACCGCGAACGCCTGCATGCGCGGCAGGCTTTCTATGCCAGTTCGGTCAGGGCCGCCGCCGGCGAATGACCCATTTCAAGTCAGGACGAAAATGAGCCAGAGCCATACCGATTACACATCCCGCTTTGCCATAGACCCGGTTGCCGCCGCGGCGATGGGAACCGATGAACTCCGTCACAATTTCCACATTGACGGCCTGTTCCAGTCCGGCCGCATCAGCCTGACCTACACCCACTACGACCGCATGATCGTCGGCGGCGCCGTGCCGATAGGCTCGCCGCTCCAACTGGAGGCGATCAAGCCGACCGGCACCAAAGGTTTCCTCGACCGGCGCGAGTTGATCGCCGTCAACATCGGTGGCGTGGGCGTCATCACGACCGGCGGCCAACCTCATGAATTGCAGGCGCGCGACATGCTCTATCTCGGCATGGGCACACAGGATGTGTCCTTCGCCTCAGCGGATGAGGGGGCGCCGGCGAAGTTCTATCTGCTCAGTGCGCCGGCGCATCTGGCTCATCCCAGCCGGCTGATCCGCCTCAGTGACGCCAAGCGCCTCGATCTCGGCAGCAAGGATGCCTGCAACGAGCGTTCGATCTTCCAGTTCATCCATGCCGATGGCGCAAAGACCTGCCAGCTGGTGGTCGGCATGACCCAGCTGGCGCCGGGCTCTATCTGGAACACCATGCCTTGCCATGTGCATGACCGGCGCATGGAGGCCTATCTCTATTTCGACCTGGCCGAGACGGCGCGCGTCTTCCACTTCATGGGCGAGCCGGACGAAACGCGCCATATCGTCATGGCCAACGAAGAGGCCGTGCTGTCGCCGGGTTGGTCGATCCACTCCGGCGCCGGCACTTCCAATTATGCGTTCATCTGGGCGATGGCCGGCGACAATGTCGACTACACCGATGTCGACCCGGTGGCGTTGGGCGATCTGCGGTGAGCGACCCCTTCAGCCTTGCCGGAAAACGTATCCTGGTCACCGGCGCCAACACCGGCATCGGCCAGGGCATCGCCGTATCGATCGCACGCGCCGGCGGCACGGTGATCGGCGTCGGTCGCTCGTCGATGGACGATACGGCCAGAAAGATCGCAACGATGGGCGGGCAATTCGAGGCGGTGAGCGCCGATCTTGCCGACACGTCAGCCGCCGGCCCCTTGCTCGACCGCGTCTGGGACGAAAGCGGCCCGCTCGACGGGCTGGTCAACAATGCCGGCATCATCCGGCGCGCCGATGCCGTCGATCTCAGCGAGGCCGATTGGGACGACGTCATGGACGTCAATCTGAAGACGGTTTTTTTGCTCTGCCAAAGCTTTGCCAGGCGTGCCTTGGCCGCTGAGCGGAAAGGCAAGATCGTCAACATTGCCTCCGTGCTGAGCTTTCAGGGCGGCATTCGCGTGGCGTCCTACACCGCCTCGAAGCATGGCGTGCTCGGCATCACCCGGCTGCTTGCCTGCGAATGGGCGCAAAAAGGCATCAACGTCAACGCTGTCGCGCCAGGCTATATCGAAACCAACAACACGCAGGCGCTGCGCGCCGATCCCGACCGCAGCGCCGCTATCCTGGCGCGCATCCCGGCCGGCCGCTGGGGCGAGGCGGGCGACATTGGCGATGCCGCCGTCTTCCTGCTGGCGCCGGCGTCGAACTACATGCATGGCGCGGTGGTGCCGGTGGATGGTGGCTGGCTGGCACGCTAGGTTTTGACGCAATTCCGAACGGAAACCGTTTCACACTTTTCCTGGAATTGCTCTGAGGAGACGACGATGACCGCAAAGATCTTCGCGCATGCCGGCGAGGGCGCCTGGACGGCGACACCGGACGGCAACAGGCGCCGCATTCTCCTGCACACTGACGAGTTGATGCTGGTCGAATTCGGCTTCGACAAGGGTGGCGTCGGCGCCCTGCATTCGCACCCGCACGTCCAGGCAAGTTACGTCGCCGAGGGCCGCTTCGAGGTGACCATCGACGGCCGGAGCGAGATCGTTGGGACGGGCGGGAGTTTCATCGTGCCGTCGGGCCTGGTGCACGGGGTCAAGGCGCTCGAAGCGGGGCGGCTGGTCGACAGCTTTGCGCCGCACCGGGCCGATTTCCTCGGCTAGAGCATTTCACCGTTTCACGGAAACGGCGAGCTGCTCTAACTCTTTGTTTTGACGCAATTCTAGACGGAAAACCGCTTCACACTTTTCCTGGAATTGCTCTAACGAGGGGTAAGAGATCGAGCGGGAATGACCCGCACCCCAGAAAGAGGCGCGGGTCTGTTGCCTGGGCGCTTGTGGCGCCGCGGTACTCAAGACATCACCGCAGGATGAGGACCCTGCCGCACCGTGGTGAAGATAGTCTTAATGCACCGGGGCTGCGTAGCTCGGTCGGTCAGGTGATGTGCCGCAGGAGGCTGAAAAGCCGTTCGAACGTCTTGCCGTAGGGCGGGCGCAGCAGGCTTCCCGCGCTCAGCCGCGACTGCATGAAAACCCGTTTCTCCTTGCTGAAGGTGCGAAATCCCCATTCGCCGTGATAGGCGCCCATGCCGCTGGCGCCGACGCCGCCGAAGGGCTGGTTTTCCTGTACCAGATGCAGCATGCAGTCGTTGACGGTGACGCCGCCGGCAATTGTCTCGCGCAGGATGCGTTGACGGTTGCCGCTGTCGCGGCCGAACCAGTAGAGTGCCAGCGGGCGGTCGGCCCCGTTCACATGGGCGATCGCCTCGTCGATCCCGGTGTATTCTACGATGGGCAGCACCGGCCCAAAGATCTCTTCGCGCATCAGCCGCAGGTTTGCGCCGGCATTGCGGACCAGGGTCGGCAGCAACTTCCCGCTATTGGCGTCAAGTTCCTCGCCGGCCGGGTTGATTTCGGTGACATCGGCGCCGGCGTCACGCGCTTCAGTGACCATGTCGCGCAGGCGCTGGTGGTGCCGATCGCTGATGATGGCGGTATAGTCGGGGTTGTCGCGTAGAGTCGGGTAGAGCTTAGCGATCGCCGTTGCGAGCCTGGCAGCGACCGTGCCTGCTTGCCCCTTCGGCACCAGAAGGTAATCCGGCGCGATACAGGTCTGCCCGGCATTCAACAGCTTGCCGTAGGCAATGCTCGATACTGCCGCGTCGAGGTCGCATGACGGATCGAAGATTGCCGGCGACTTGCCGCCGAGTTCGAGCGTGACCGGGGTCAGGTTGGCGGCCGCGGCGATCGCGACCTGGCGTCCGACCGCGGTCGAGCCGGTGAACAGCAAATGATCGAAAGGCATCGATACGAAGGCCTTTCCCATCTCCGCGTCGCCGCTGATGACGCTGAGCTCATCGGGTGCGAAATGCTCGGCAACAAGTTTGGCCAGCAACGCCGAAAAAGCCGGCGTCAATTCGGAAGGTTTTATGAGCACGTGATTGCCGGCCGCGAGTGCCGCGATGACCGGCGCGACGGCGAGCTGGAAAGGATAATTCCAGGGCGACACGATGCCGATGACACCGAGCGGCTGCGGGATGAGGCGATTTCTGCCGGGCAGGAACGGCATGGTGGTGGCAACGCGGCGTTCGCGCATCCAGCCCCTGAGGTGCGACAGCGCGTGGCGGATGCCGGCACGTACGACGAACAGTTCCGCAAGACGCGTCTCATGCGCGGAACGGCCGCCAAAGTCGGTGTCGATGGCGGTGCAGATGTCGGCTTCATGCCGCTCGGTCAGCGCGAGCAGGCGTTTGAGGCGATCCTTGCGAACGTCAAAGTTGGGGAAAGGCTGCGCCTCGAAGGCGGCGCGCTGCAGGTGGAACCGCTCGCCGAGAACATTCTGTCTGGTCTGCAGCATCACGCCCTCCCTGGCTTGCCGGACGGAGCTTACATCGTGGTGCGTGGCGGAATCCAGCGGGGGTGCAGGTGTCCTAGGGGAAGCCGCTTTCGGATGTGCACGGCATCCGGCTGGCAGGCGCCGATGGCCGCATCAACGACAGGTTCCTGCAAAGGGGGCGTTGTGGTTGGATGACGGCTGCGCTACTCCAAAGCGTCACGCCAGAGAGTCGTCTTGACCGGTTTCCACATCCTCTCCAGTCTACGAAATTCCAGCCCGGTGTCCGCCTGATGCTGATGTCGGCGACGAGCATCTTGGCCATGGACCCCAAGCGGCGCGTTCCGCGCCGCGCGGCCCAGCGGAATTGCGGATGAAGGGCGCTCACAGGCTTGAGGCTGCGTTTGGAGCGGCTGCGCGAAGGGTTGTGCGGGAGTTTCTGCGGTTCGTGCCGCTGTCTCTGAGACAGCGCATGCAAAGACGCACATATGCACGCGCGACGCCCGCCAACAGAATTTTCATTTCGGGCTGCGCACGCAGCGGGACGACGCTGACACAGCGGCTGATGAGGTGTTTCGAGGACATTTTCGTCCATCCGCCCGAAGCGCGATACGCAATGCTGGACATGTTGGACCGGCCGGAATCGAACCTCGTCGTCAAGCGCGATGCGCGCGGTTTTGCGCATCTGGCGAAGCTACCGACCTCCATCGGCTTGATCTATTGCGCGCGCCATCCATTCGACACGCTGACAAGTTCGCATCCGCAAACACGCAACCAGCGTCGGTTCCACGTCACGCCGCAACGCTGGCTGACCGAATACGACGCGCTGATCCGGCTGAAGAAGGCACAACCGCACCGGCAGATCCTTTTCGTCCGCTACGAAGACATGATCGGCGCGCCCGATGCGCAGCAGGACAGAATCGCGCAGTCATTCGGACTGACACCGCGCATTCGTTTCAGCGAGGACCCGGACAATCCGATCCGGGTGGCTTCGTTGAGAAAATGGGAACGGAATGAAGAATTCAGGACCTATCTCGGCGGCCTGCCCCCGGCATTTCTCGCCCGCGTCCAGCGTTTCTGCGCCGAGTTCGGCTATGACATGCCAATAAGCACGCCGACCGTGGACGCGCGGTGATGCAGGCACCGGCGGCCCTCGCGACAGAAGAGCTGGATCCCAAGCGGCGCGTGCTGAAGGACGTGTTCGGCTTCGATGATTTTCGCCCCGGGCAGGCCGATGTCATGGACGCGTTGCTGGCCGGGCGTCATGTGCTGGCTGTCATGCCGACTGGTGCCGGCAAATCGCTCTGCTACCAGGTGCCGGCGCTTGTCCTGGGCGGGCTCACCATTGTCGTTTCGCCGCTGGTGGCGCTGATGCAGGATCAGGTCGCCGCCTTGCGGCTTGCCGGCGTGGCCGCCGATACGATCAATTCCTCGATCGACCGCGATGCCAATATTGCCGCATGGCGTCGCGTCGCCTCGGGCCAGACGCGCCTGCTCTATCTCGCGCCGGAGCGGTTGATGACCGAGCGCATGCTCGAGGCGCTGGCCAGGCTCGATATCAGCCTGATCGCCGTCGACGAGGCGCATTGTATCTCGCAATGGGGGCCGGCATTCCGGCGCGAATACGAGGACCTGTCGCGTCTGCGCGGCATCTTTCCCAGCGTGCCGATCATCGCGCTGACGGCAACGGCGGACGAAGGCACGCGCACCGACATCGAATCCCGGCTGTTTGCCGAGCGCGTCGAGACCCTGGTGCTGGGCTTCGACCGGCCGAACATCAAGCTTGCCATCGAGGCCAAGCAGGACAGCAAGCGCCAATTGCTGCGCTTCGTCGAGCGCCATCCCGGCCGCAGCGGCATCGTCTATTGCCTGTCGCGCAAGAAGACGGAGGAGATGGCGGCCTTCCTCGAGAAGAACGGCGTCACCGCGCTCGCTTATCACGCCGGCATGAGCAAGGAGGCGCGTGACGCCAACCAGAACAGCTTCATGACCTTGTCCGGCGTCGTCATGGTGGCGACCATCGCCTTCGGCATGGGCATCGACAAGCCTGACGTCGCCTATGTCTTCCACACCGACATGCCGGGCAGCCTGGAGGCCTACTACCAGGAGATAGGCCGCGCCGGCCGCGATGGGCGGGACGCCGAGGCGCATATGCTGTTCGGCCTGGGCGATATCCGCATGCGCAGGTTGTTCATCGACGACGAGGATGCGCCGCCCGAGCACAAGAGGCGCTCGCATGGCCGGCTCGACACGCTGATAGGCTATTGCGAGACGGCGCAGTGCCGCCGCCAGGTGCTGCTCGGCTATTTCGGCGAGGAAGCGCAGCCCTGCGGCAATTGCGACACCTGCCTCGACCAGGCACCGCGCGCCGATGGCGGAGCCGAGGCTCGGATCATCCTGACGGCGATCGCCCAGAGCGGTGAGCGTTTCGGTGCCGGTCATGTCATCGACATCCTGCTCGGCCATGAAACCGAGAAGGTGCTTGCCAGGAACCACCAGAGGCTCACGAGTTTCGGCAGTGGTCTGGCGCACAAGAAGGATTTCTGGCTATCGCTGATCCGGCAACTCGTCGCCGGCGGGTTCCTGATGCCGGATCCGGCCGGCCATGGCGGCCTCGCCATCGCCGAAAAGGGTCATGCGCTTGGCCGTGGCGAGGTGCCGTTCCATTATCGTGTCGAGGTACGCAGCCGCGCCTTGCGCGGCAAGATGCGCTCGGGGCAGGATCTCGGGCAGTCGGCTGTGGACACCGGGCTACTGGCCGCGCTCAAATCCTTGCGCCTGCGGCTCGCCAAGGAGCGCCAGGTGCCGGCCTATGTGGTGTTCTCGGATCGTACGCTGATCGACATGGCCGAGCGCCGCCCGCACGACCTCGACGCCTTCGCCGAAGTGAATGGGGTTGGGGCGGCAAAGCTCAAGGAATTCGGCCAGGTTTTTCTGAGTGCGATTGCCGAGCACCGGTCGGGTGAGGCGGCCTGAGGTCAGATCAGCGACTGGTCACGCGCCGTGAAGCAGAGGGATCTTCGGAGAAGGCATCCGTTCCGAAACCTCCTGTGCCGCCGCCGCCCATTCCTCCACCGCCCATGCCCCCCAGGGACCGATTAGTTCAACGTTTTCTGGCCGGCCGGTCGACAGATCAGGCCCAGACTGAGGCGTGCATCGACTTCATGGCCGAGCATTTGCAACCGCAATAGATGCCGCTGTCCGCTTGCAGGCACCTATCCACTGCAAGCGTCGCGGGCGACCCGCCGGGCGTCAGTCGCGCGATGTGGACAGTCCCGCGAGAAGCGGAGCGTAGGCGGCGAGCCTGCGGGATACGAACTCAGTGAAGAGCCGCACGCGCTTCGTCTTGCGTGTCTCCCCATGCGTGAGAAGCCAGAGCGTTCCGTACAGGTGCAGGTCGGTGCCCGGCACCCTCACCAGCAGGGGGTCGGCATCTCCGACGAAGCACGGCAGTGTCGTGATCCCGAGACCTTGCCGTACGGCAACGATCTGCGCCTCGGCGTCCGTGATCCTGAATGGAACTCCCGTGGTGCCAACCTCACCCGCGCTGGCCCACTCTGGAATTCCATGAACGCTTATGACGATCCACCGGATGGGATCAGGTGCGCCCGCACGCCACGCGGCCAGGCGATCGCGGGACATGTAGACGCCGCCAAACACCTCCGCTCCCTTCAGTCCGTGAAGATTGAGCGGCAGGTTTTTGCGGTCGTAGACGACGCGGATCGCCACGTCGGCCTCTCGGTTGGTCAGATTTGCCAGCTCGCCGGACGACAAGATTTCCATCTCGATGTCTGGATGCAGGTGCGCGAAATCGGCGAAGTCCGGCATGAGCAGGTGCGTCGCGAGGGGCGGTGCCAGCGTCACCCGCAGAAGTCCGCGTACGCTCTGGTCGCGCCCGAAGACGCGCGTCTCCAGCTGGTGCGACGACGCTTCCATCTGGTTCGCGAGCTCGAGGACCTCCTCGCCCGCAGCGGTCAGGCGGTAGCCCGAAGGCCGCTTTTCGAACATTTGCGCCCCGAGGCGTTCCTCAAGCTGTGCGATGCGTCGCAGCACGGTCGAGTGATTCACCCCGAGCTGCGCGCCGGCAGCCCGCACCGAGCCTCCGCGTGCGACGGCTAGAAAGTAGCGAACGTCATCCCAGTCGATCATGGTGCAATCCGGCACCGCGCGGTGCGCCTTCCAAAGCCCGTATCTAACACATCCTACAGCAGTAGGGGCGGGATATCGTGGCTTGTGTCGACAAGGGCGACGCTATTCCGAACGGCGGACACGGATCGTCGCGGGCTGGCGTCAATCCTGAAAGCGGATCGATTCTGCACCACCGATGTGCGCGCTTCCGCACTCACCGCGCGACCCCGGCGGGCCCATCTAGAGGTTCTCGGGGCGTCCCCGAACGACCAAAGACAGAGCCTGGAAGGATTAAGTCATGGGAAAACTGGATGGTAAGGTTGCGGTTATAACGGGTGGTGCCACCGGCATCGGCCTCGCCGCTGCAAAGCGCTTCATCGAGGAGGGCGCCTTCGTCTTCATCTTCGGCCGCCGGCAGGAAGCGCTAGACGCCGCTGTGGCCGAGCTCGGGCCCAATGCCCGCGCGGTGAAGGGCTCGGTCTCGGATGAGGCCGACCTCGATCGGCTCTACGCGGCGGTGAAGGCCGAGCGCGGAGCCCTCGACATCATCTTCGCCAACGCCGGGGTGGGAAGCCTGCTTCCGCTCGGCAAGCTCACCGCCGGGCACATTGACGAGACCTTCAACACCAATGTGAAGGGTACGATCTTCACGGTCCAGAAGGCGCTGCCGCTGATGGGCGAGGGCGGTTCGATTATCCTGACCGGATCGAGCGCCGGCACCACGGGCGCGCCCGCATTCAGCGTCTATAGCGCGAGCAAGGCGGCCGTGCGCAACCTCGCGCGGACCTGGGCGGAAGACTTGAAAGGCACCGGCATCCGGGTAAACGTGCTGTCGCCCGGGCCGACGGCGACCGAACTCGCGAAGGCAGCGATAGGCGAGGAGGGCTTGAAGGTCTTCGCCTCGATGAATCCGCTTCAGCGTATGGCCGATCCAGCGGAGATCGGGGCGGCGGCTGCGTTTCTCGCGTCGCCCGACAGCAGCTTCATGACTGCCAGCGAGGTCGCCGTCGACGGGGGCTTGGCGCAAATCTGACCCGCTACGCCCCGCCGTTCATTCCATTCGATATCCCGAGCCCGCAGGGCCTGGTAAACTGAAGGAGAGTATACATGAGCTACGCAATTATCGGCTTCGGCAAGATCGGCCAGGCTCTTGCCAAGGCATTTGCCCGCAAGGGCCTCGAAGTGTCCGTGGCAACCACGCGCGACCCGGAAAGCTTTGCATCCGACGCGGCCGCGATCGGACCCACGATCATCCCGAAAACACTGGCGGACGCCGTCAAGGCGGACATCATCTTTTTGGCTGTCCGCTTTGAATCGCACCCGGATGTCGCGAAGGCGCTGCCAAGCTGGGAAGGCAAGACGATCATCGACGCGACGAACGTGTTTCCAGTCCCCGAAGAGCTGGACGGTCTGCCGTCCTCCGCCTTCGTCGCGAAGGCGTTCACCGGCGCCAAGCTCGTCAAAGGCTTCAATCACCTGATTGCGGCCACCCTGGCTGCCGATCCGATCGTCGAGGGCGGGCACCGGGTCGTCTTTCTGTCGAGCGACGACGAGGACGCGATCGCTCCCGTGGCGGCCTTGGCCAGACAACTCGGGTTCGCACCGGTCAAGCTGGGGAAGCTCAACGAGGGCGGCACGCTGGTGCACGCACGCGGCCGCACTTGGGGCCAGCTGATCTTCCAGGACCTGTTCAAGAAGGAGCAGTAACGGATTTATCGTGCGCCGACAGAGTGGCAGGCGTTCGATGCCGGCCACATCGTCGGCAAAGAGCCAAGCGCGCGAAGTGACATGCTTGAAAGCTTACATCTGCCTGGGATCCTTCGGCCGACATGTGCCTGCCACCCAGGAATCGTAGTTGCAATAGCTGATGTCCCAGCCGGCATCGCGTCTTTTGAAAGTTGCCTCACGACCGCCCGCGCGGATGGGTCCGAAGCCACCCCAACTGCCATCCGAGCCTTTGTAATTTCCCATGACGCGATAATTGCAGTTGTTCACGACGACGTTGCCGTCCATCGACACGCATGCCGATGCAACAGTGGCAAGGCTGAAGAAAGCTGCGATGGCGAGAGAGGCTTTGCGCATCGTGGTCTCCTAACTGGGTTCGGCGAACCAACCGTTACGAGATCGTGGGCCGGGCCTCTTCCCCATTTGGGCTAAACCGGCTGGTAAATTCACGGCGGCATGGCTGCGCTTGCGGACAGAAGCGATGTGCGGAGATGCCGAATGGGCCTGCCCATCGCCGAAGCTTTACGGCCTCCGCGAAGGCCAGAGTGTCCCGGCTCGAGCGGCTCTATCGCCGCCTCTCTACCAGATCCGCAAGATTTGCCGGAGGTTAACGGTAGACAATGAGCGGCCGCAACTGTGTCTCTTTCCGGCCATTTTCTTCAGTCCTGGTTCGGCCCAAAGGCCATATGTCAGGGGGATCACTTTTCAGGGGCAGGCCAGTTCCGCTCGACGGGCAGTGAGAGGCGGAATGTCGACCCGTTGACGTCGCTGGCGGCCAGTATGAGACCGCCGCCATGCTGCCGGGCGATCTCGCGTGAAATGTAGAGCCCTAAACCGGAGCCGTTTACCAGTTGGCCCGCGGCGCGATAGTACCTCATGAATATGAACTCGTGGTCGTCGGGCGCTACGCCAGAGCCCTGATCCGCCACGTGTACAAACGCCACGCCCTGCTCAGTCGACAGCCGGATCGTCACAGAGCTGGTCACCGATGAGTATTTCAGGGCGTTCTGGATCAGATTTTGTATCACAATCTCCAGCAGGTTGCGGTCACCTTTCACAATCACTTCATCGCCGTGAGTGAAGCTAACACGTCCGGCCGCAGCATCATCCAATCCCGCTTCGGCGGCGCGCAAAACCTCATTCAGGTCGAACATCTTGATCCTGGGAAGAGTTTCGTGCCCGCCATTGAGCCGGTCGAAGGCTAGGACGTTTTCAATCAGCGATGACATCCTTTTGACGGTCTGGCGGATCCTTGTGGTGCGCAACTTGATATTGTCGGCGCTTTCACCTGCAGAAGATGACAGATTGTCGGCGGCGGCAGAGATGACGGCCAACGGGCCGCGAAACTCATGAGATACCAAGGCCACAAAGTCCCGCTGCTGAGCCAGAGCATCGTTGGCGGTGTCCAGAGCCTGCCTGAGCTTGAGTTCAAGCAGGTGACGTCGATCCACTTCCACCATGAGCGAGGTGTTTCTTTCCCCAAGCTCAGCGGTCCTTTCGCGCACCTTGATAGTCAGCTCCTGCTCGGCCAAGCGCGACACTGCGATGACGCGGTCCTTTTCCTCGCTCAAGCTGCGCTCGGCAAGCCGCGTTCTCTTCGCGACGGCCGCGCTGAGCAACGCCAGGTGAATCACGGTCCCGCCGGCCAAGAATCTGGACAAAGAGCCATCCAGTTGGAACGGGTTGGCCCCAGTATACATCATCTGCATCACCAGCATGACAGAGATTACGCTCAAAAATGCAATCGCCGACAGCAGATATTGATACCGTCGCCGCACAATGAGCAGATAGAGCACCAGCAGCGAAATGAAGATGAGAGACAGCTGCTGCAGTCGCGATACGAAAAACCCGACGTCGCCGTAGCGTCCCACAATCGCAAAAGCCAAGGCGATGCCATTGAGCAGTACAACGCCCTGGGAGATGCGCCACGCCCAGATCAATTGGCGGTGAAAATCAAACAGTCTAGATAAAAATAATATCAGCACTATACTGTATAAGCAAACGATAATACCCCAAATGAGGTGTATGGTTTTCGGCTCTAGAGACCTCAGAATTTCGGATGCGTATCCCATGTGGAAGAGACTTATTAGCCCAGACTCTATGATAAACAAGACACACAAACAATATAGACAATGCGGCGAATAAATGAAATCGAATGGTATCAGATTGCTGCATGGGGTCCGTAGATGATCGGAGAAGGCTACAAGCATGGCGTTATCGTGATCTCCCCCCTTGTTTATCTTGTCGATGACGACAGGGATTTCCGCGAGGAGATGGTCTTCGGACTATCCAGATTGGGCCTGAACGTACATGGATTCCACAATGCTGCCGCCCTCTACCGAGCCTGTGCCGCCAAGCCGGCTGAAATCGTCATTCTCGACATTGGCCTGGAGGGCGAAGACGGCCTTTCCATAGCTACCCATTTGCGGGCCTTACAATCGGTCGGGATCGTCATGGCGACGGCCCGGAGTTCCATCGACGACCGGCTCAATGGTCTTGAAGCGGGCGCTGACGCTTACCTCGTCAAACCCATTGATGTTCGGGAGCTTGCTGCCACGGTGATGGCGGTCAATGAACGTCTCAACAGGCGCCGCGCCCCTTCGTCGTCTCCGGCCCCACGATGGGCCCTCGAGGAAGGCGGCTGGGTGCTTACCGACGGCATGGGCCATCGCCTTCGCTTGACCACCTCGGAACGGCACTTTTTGGAACGCTTGTTCAGTGAGCGTGGCAAGACCGTCGATCGCCGCGCGCTCGTCGAAGCCATGGGCGCAGACATCTATGACTTCAACTATGCCCACCTGGACACCATCGTGAGCCGGCTGCGTCGAAGAGCCAAGAAATCCGACATGCTTCTCCCCTTGCACGCAATTCGCGGGTCAGGCTTCGCCTTCCCCGATTAGAATGATCGTGCCGACCCTGTCCAGAGAGAAGATTGCCGATCTCATCAATTTGGAAGATGACAGGGAAGGAATTCGAGAAGCATCCTCAAGCGACTGACAGTAAGTGTAAGGATATGACAGTTACTGCGATTGTGAATAATCGCGAGATTAATTACTTCAAGGAAAGGGTTGGATAAATCCGCATTCGTTAGATGGCTCGCATTCTATGCATAATCGAATAGGAATGTATCGTGCGCATGGCGAGGTAGATAACGAGGGCGGCGGTGCGCAGAAGGGGTGCGGGATGCGGCAGCATAAGAGAATTTTATTTGCCAGTTGTTCTATTCTAACGTTCGCATCCATCTATGTCGCGATTACCCCCGCGCTAGCCGGGGCGCCAAGCAACGAACAACTCTATCAGATGATTTTGGACCTGCAGCGAAATCAGAAGCAGATGGCGCGCAAACTTGAGGCCGCCTACGCCGAGACTGCTCAGGTTAAAGAAGAACTGGCCACCCTCAGGGGTTCGGTGGCCCAGAGTCGCGAGATGGCTGCGCTATCCTCGGTTGAGAGGCGCATGTACCTGTCAAATCCGCAATCCGACACTCGTGCCGTTGCCGCGCCCAATGTGCGTGTCGGATTCGGCGCGGGAACCAACGGTAACGACCCGTATGCCTTTACCGACGGTTCCGTGGCGCTCCCGCTCGGTGAAAAATACGGCTTCCAGGTCGATGCGATTGGTGGCGTGACGCCAAACAGTAACTTCACAGGTGCCGCCGCGCATCTGTTCCGCCGTGATCCGAAAGTTGGGGCGCTGGGTCTGTATGGAAGCTACCTTCACGGCGGAGGTGGTTACGATGATGGTGGAGTTCTTGAAAACGGTTATGTCGAAGGCAAGCTCGGCGTTGAAGGCCAGTACTATCTGGGCCGGGTCACGCTTGAGGGACTTGCCGGTATAGAATGGAATTCACTTGAAGAGGACGTCAGCCCGTTCGCCGAAGGCAGGGTCGGGTACTATCCTACGGATAACTTCAAGGTTAATGGCGGCCTGCGTCATCGCGACGCCTTTGGTGGTAGAACGCAACTTGTTGGCGGCGCCGAGTACCTGACCGAGTTCGGAAGCGGGATAGCGACTTCTATCTACAGTGATTTCAGCTTCGATCTGACGAACAGCGACGTCTCCTCAAGCGGCGATTTTTCTGCGATGGCCGGTTTGAGATTCCACTTCGGCACCAATGGCGATCGAAGCGCCCCGAAGACAGTCTTCTGCAAGGATCCGGACCAGAATTTCGAGTGCGCGGTCACGGATGGTCAGAACGATTATTATGCCGACAAGCCAGGTCGTTCCTTGATTCAGCGTGATCGTGGCGACTTCCTTCCATCGCACATCGTAAAAGACGTTGGCAACTTGCCGACGCCTTCCACCAATGTTTGGGGACAGCCGGGGGCGCCTGGCGCACCCGGCGAGGCTGGTACGCCTGGAGTGCCCGGCGCGTCTGGACCTCCCGGCGCGCCCGGCGCGGAGGGACCTGGCGGACCTGCTGGGCCTGTCGGACTGCCCGGATCGGACGGGACACCTGGAGCGCCCGGCGATACCGGCGCGTCTGGACCTCCCGGCGCGCCCGGTGCGGAGGGACCTAGCGGACCTGCCGGACCTGCGGGACCGGAGGGACCTGCCGGACCGGTGGGGCCGGTGGGACCGGAGGGACCTACCGGACCGGCAGGCCCATAGTGCCTCCTTCTATCCTGGTCATGCCGCTACGGTTGGCGACGTGATCAGCAACTTAGAATCGAATCGTTTGAGGATAGCGGAGAGTATGACCGGCCCTCGTCTTGACTGCATGATCCAGGCTCCGAACCCGCCTGAGCTTGTCGCCGCGGAGGGGACGCGAGACTGGATGGATGCGACCGACCAGCATTTCGCCTACCGCTGCACGCCGCTTTCAATCGCCAATGCCAGCGGATGGGAATTGTTGAACCCCATAAATGTGACTGTTACTTGGAACGGATACAACACTACAAAAGACATCGCCTTCCATGTAAACGAACCGAACGTCACGCACCGATTCATCAGCTCGACCTTCGGGCACGGCATAGTAACCTTTCATCCGGGTTACGTGTTTCGCACCGAGCCGGGCTGGATGGTGTGGGCTCGCGGCTCTCCCAACCGGATGAAGGACGGAATCGCGCCGCTGGACGGCTTGGTGGAAACCAACTGGCTGCCGTTCAGTTTCACCATGAATTGGCGCTTCACCCGCCCTGGGTCTGTCACTTTTGCCAAGGGCGAGCCATTCTGTTTCATCACCATGATGCCAAGTGTCGCTATCGAGCAGGTGCAGCCGGTCATTCGTCCGATGGAGGACGATCCTGAGTTCCATAAAGAACATAAGGTTTGGAATAGCGAACGTCGACGGTTTTCGGCCGGCCTGCAGATGAACGACGAGCTTACCAAGGAGATGAAGTGGCAGAAGCACTATCTGCAGGGTGTTTCGCCGACGGGGAAATCGGTCGCGGATGACACTCACCGAGTAAAGCGAACTCTAAAGCGGCCGATCCACATCGACCAGTTGCGGGCCCAGGAAAAAGGTTCGCCAGTAGATGAAGCTAGCCAAGAGTAAGCGGCCTGTGCGCATTCCTCCAGTTGGATCGCTAGCATTTGGCCGTTCGATTAACGGGTCGGTTTCGAGCAGAGACGAAAGACCGGAATGCATCCGCCAGTTCGTGCGGTCGGGCTTTGTATTGGCGCTGGCGGCGCTCCTTGTCGGTTGCCTGGCGGATGGAAAAGGTAGCCCGAATACGGCTACAGAGTTAGTTCGCGTGAAAGCCGCTTACGCGAGGGAGCCGCATGAGGTCTTCATCGTCGATCGCAGCAAGTTTGACCAACGCTTTCTGCCTGTCGATGTGACGCCCCCGGAACGCTTGCCTGCCGGTACGGTGTTGATCGATACACGGCAGAGGTTCCTCTATCTATACCGCCTCAATGGGATGGCGCGGCGCTATGGTGTCGCCGTCGGGGCTAGCGGTTACAGTTGGTCGGGCATTGCCAGCGTAGGGCGTAAGGCGGAGTGGCCCGCATGGCATCCGACTGACGACATGCGTAACCAGTCGCCCGACCTGCCGCGCATGATCAGGCCCGGCACGCACAATCCGCTCGGCGCGCGAGCTCTCTATCTGTACAAGAACGGCGTGGATACGCTTTATCGTATCCACGGCACCTCAGAGCCCTGGACCATAGGAACTGAAGCGTCCTCAGGGTGCATTCGCATGCTCAACGAGGATGTGATCGAACTCTACAGTCTGGTGCCGAAGGGAGCAAAGGTCATCGTGAAGTGAAGCGAATTGAACAGGCACAGGCCAACGCTTGCTGTCGGATGCCGTTGGACAATACCCACGCCGGTGGCACAGGTGACGGCAGATTTCTGCTTCTATCCATATGGCGTCATAGAGGGAGAATTTAAGACATAGGCGTCGCTGCTCGTATCGATATCACTCGCGAATAAGGTTTTGGATACCTTAACCGTCATCTCTGTCCGTCATAATCGACGTTTAGGTATTCTTTTTTACACCTTTTGCGTGTATTGAAATAAAAAAATTCAATGGACGCGTCTATATGTCAGTTCTCGTCAGTGACGGCATGCCATTCGTCTTCCCGTTCGCCGTCGGCATCAGTCAGGGCGCGAACGTCCGAAGGACAAATCCAGGCTGATGGGTTGGCAATTGAACGGACCGAGTGAAAGGACCTATGATGAGGCGCTCTCTATTCATGCTGGTTTCCGCCGCGCTATTGAGTACCGCCGTTGCGGGTCCAGCGGCAGCGCAGACCGCCGCTGAAACAAACCAGACCCTTGACGCGCTGTTCGGCAGTCACACAACCTATCAGCAGTTCTTCGACAAGCTGCAGAAGGCTGTCAGTGCCGGCGACAAGCAGACCGTCGCGTCGATGATCGATTATCCCTTCCGCGCCCGGATCGGCGGCAAGGCGATCAAGATAAACGACGCCGCGCATTTCGTGACGGATTACGACAAGATCGTTACCGCCAAGGTCAAACAGACCGTCCTCAAGCAGACCTACCCGACGCTGTTCGCCAATTGGCAAGGCATCTCAATCGGTGATGGCGAGGTCTGGTTCTCCGGCGTCGGAGACGGCAACACCATCAAGATCACCGCGATCAACGACTGACACCTGGCGGAAGAAATTCCATTTCGATGACACCGACGCAACCGGTCGTTGACCACTCCGGAGGGGTTCACATGCTACGTTACATGTTCATTGCTTTGCTCGCGCTCGGCTCATCGTGGATGATCTCTGATGCCCGCGCACAATCGACCGTCGAATGCCAATCGAGGCACTATCAGTATGGCGAATGCTGGGCGGGCCCGCTGAGCAAGCCGCAACTCATTCATCAGACTTCTGGAAGTCCTTGTATTTTGAACCGGACCTGGGGCTACAATCCACGCAGCAAATATATTTGGGTCGCGCAAGGTTGCTCCGGAATTTTCGCCGATGTCGGCGGCTACCACCATGGACGTGGCGACAGCTTTGATCCCAATGCCCGCATGTATGACCATCGCGGTCATGACGTCGGCGCAGTGGTTGGCGGAGCTATTCTCGGCGCTCTGATCGAGGGGATGGCGGACGATCATCACAATCGACGGCACACGACGAGTAACTACCGCCCCGATAGCAGCTACAATGGTTGTCATGGCATGGGATGCAAGGTCGACAATCCTGACCAGGCAATCGATACCCGACCGCAATTTGACAGGCAGGGAGAGCCAAACTTTGATGTGCATGGCAACTACCAAGGATGCCATGGTGCAGGCTGCCTTGTCGACAATCCTGACGCGGAGTGAATTGAAGGACGAAGGAAGCCGGTCACGATTGTCAAAGCGGGGCTCTTAAATCTTTCCCGCAGCATCAATCTTGATCTTCATCCTGGCATCACCACGGCAGACTTCGTTCACCTGCTTCTTGGTTTCTCCTCGAAGCGGTGGAGGCAGCCGAACATGTTCTCTATCTCCTCCTGCATCGTGGCGGCGGCTGAGACGATAAGATCGAGGTTCTTATGATGTCGATCCATAGGGGCTTGTGCGGAAGCCTCTTTGTACCAAGAAATGCACCAAAAGAGAGCTGATATTCGGAAAAATCGTTGCGAATCAGGCCGTTATGGGAAATCGATGGCGGAGAGGGAGGGATTCCCTTTCACCTCTATGATACTGAAAATACTAGTCTTTTCGCGCTTTTTGTTACACAGTTTGTTACACAGCTACAACTACGATTTATAACCGCTCTAAGCTCGCAGCTTTTGGGCTCGCCTGCCCAATCCATCCGATCTGTCGAAACCGATGGCTTGTAGGACACTCCCGCGTGTGTACGTTGGGGCTTGGGTCAGAAGGTGACCCACAGCAAAGACGGGAGCGCCGCAGCGCAAAAGATCTCATCGGTCAAGGAACAGATAGTGAAGTAGCCTGTGACAATCGGCGCCAGCATCACCTCCAAAGCCGACCAGGAAAAACCCGCAAAAAACGTCGCCCTCAGATACCCCGTCGGCAATGAATATGGGACCGAAGTTGCGCGGCAGATCGGGCGTTAGATGCCTTCATGACATCTGAACCTGAGCAGGCTCCTACGCCGCGAGCCGGCACATTTCCGAACGGAGTTTCGTCCGGCTGCGCAAAAAGGTGCCCTGTCGAGACTTACTTGTTGGCCAAATGGCTTAGCAGGGACGAACTCGTGAAGAGATTGATAATGCAACACTATCAGTCGTTGTGCTGATCCGACAGGCTGTGCGTTTTGGCACGAAAATCATGGCGAAAAGCGCACCGGCACTTTACTCTCCAAATTATGATTCGCCTCGATCCCGCGACCGCCAGCTCCTCTGCGCCGCCCTCCGTTCCCGCGTGGGCGATCACAAGCGCCGGCGCGCCGAGTGACGGCGACGCCGCCTTCCGGGCCGGCGCCGCCCTGGGTGCCCTCGACACGCTCGCCCGCGCGCAGGCAGCCTGGGCCGGCGCTTGGCGGCAGCGGCTGGCGGTTCGCTGCGCCGCCGCCAGCATGCGGCTCGCCGGCCGCGCCGAGGACGCGGCCGCCTTGCGCGACGCCTGGTATCTGCGCCCAGCCGGGGCCGACCCCGGACCCGCGGGCACCATCTTTGGCGCCTGGCGGCAGTTGGCCGGACAGCCGCCCGCCGCTACGCCCGGCCGGCTCGGGAAGATACTCGACCAGCTTGGCCTCCATTGGGACGGCGCCGCGCTCGCCGACCTTTGCACGCAGATCGAAAAACTCGGGGTATCCCAGCGGTCGGCGCCATTCGACGCCGCGGCGATCGCCGCTGAGGTCGTCGCCATGCGTCCCGATGCCGAAGTCTTTGGCTGGTGGCTCGCCGACCTGGTACTGGCGCAACGCCTGGGCTGGCCGCAGCCCCTGCCGCTCCTAATGGCGCAGGGTTTTGGACCATCTTTCCGCACCGAGGCCGGCGGTGGCCGGCGCATCCGGCCCGGGGACAAGAATTTTGAGCGGGCGGTTTGCATCGCGCTCGTCGCGGCCGCCGCGGACGCTTGTCGGTTGGCCGCCGAGCTGTCGCGCCGGGCCGAAAAACTCCTGGCGGTGGCGCCGAAACTGCGCGCCAAAGGCGCCGGCGACGTAATCTTTCTGCTGCTCAGTGAAGACGCCGTGTCCGGATCGCTGACGACGGACAATCTGTCGCGCTTTGCATCGCGACGGCTGTTCGAACGGCTGCAGCAACTGGAGGTCGTGCGCGAGCTCTCCGGCCGCCCCACATTCCGGCTGTTCGGGCTGTAGCGATGAGCGAAGCGTCCGCCCGCCGCAAGCCAAACGATCAGCCGGCGCTGCTCGACACCGAACTGGAACATCTGCCGCCGGAGCTGCGCTGGTGCGAATGGATGGCCCGCGTCGAAGCGGTGATCTTTGCGGCAAATGAACCGGTGACACGTAGTGTCCTCGCGCGGGTGGTGGGAAAAAACTGCAATATCGAGCTGATCATCGACGACATTCGCGCCGAACTCGCCGGCCGCCCTTACGAGCTGGTCGCGGTCGCCGGC
>NZ_RZPF01000099.1:0-12313 GCF_004022735.1 Mesorhizobium sp. M7A.F.Ca.AU.001.01.1.1 | reverse complement strand
GCGCCATGCTCGCCGATGTCATGCTGGCGGCCGCGATCACTGTCGATCCGCTGACGCTCAATAGCCCGAGTGTCCCACTCGACTTTCTCATGGCTATCTCCGCGGCAGCCGCCGGCGCCCTAGTTGGCTACGCCTATGTGGTGGTGTGGTCGAAATGGAGAGGGCGGACGTGAGCGATATAATCATTGGAGTGCCGTTGGGTCTGGCTATTGGCCTCATCGTCCTCGCGTTCGCATACTTCATAGACCATCTGGGCGATGGTGATCTGAAGTGACTTGCATCGTCGGGCTCATCGACAACGGCAAGGTCTACATCGGCGCCGACAGCGCGGCAGTCAGCGGCGAGAGCATCGAGGTGCGCGCCAACCGGAAGGTGTTTCGGAACGGGCCCTATGTGATCGGCTTCACCGGATCCTACCGGGTCGGGCAGATGCTGGAATACGCCTCGCTGCCCAAGATGGAATGCAAGGACGTCATGGCGCACCTCGTGCTGAACGTCGTCGAGAAACTGAAGGAAATCTCCGGCAAGGACATTGATGAACTGCTGGTCGGCCATGGCGGGCGGTTGTTCAAGGTCAGTTCCGACTACTCGGTGGCGGAATATTCGTCCTATGTGGCCGCGGGCGAGGGCGGGCCGTATGCGCAGGGCAAGCTTCATGGCGGCGTAGGCGACCCGCGTGACCGCGTCCTGGCCGCGCTGGAGGCGGCGCAGACGCATTGCAACGGCGTTCGAGCTCCGTTCCATATCGAGGTGGTGTAAATGACCGAAGTGCATGTCGTCATGGGGAATGATTTTCCCGCCGCAGTGTTCGAAAAAGCGGAGGATGCGGAGGCATGCTGCGTCGCCAGGCGAGCCGAGAATGAGCCGGGTTACACGCGCATCCATTGGCGTGTTTACAATTTCCCGCTTCTCCGGCGCCTCAATGTCGACGCCGGAGTGCTCGGATGAGCCGCTTCGAAGCCTGGTGCATCGCCGTCGGCGCGGTCCTAGTTGTCCTCGGCTTGATCAGTTCGTTCTATCAGATGGGAGGAATCGGGTGAAAACCTACGCGATAGCAGACCTGCACGGTCGCTTCGACCTGCTGCAGATGGCCTACGACGCCATTTCGCAGCATGCGCTCGGCATACCGGGCACCATTGTCCATCTTGGTGACTACGTCGACCGTGGACCGCAGAGCCGCGAAATCATCGAATGGCTCATGGATGACCCGGCACTGCCGCCGGGCTGGCGTCGCATATGTCTGCGCGGCAATCACGAAGACATCATGGTTGAGTGCTGCGCTAATCTCGAGCTCGTCGGCCGCTGGTGGATCCCCAACGGAGGCGGCCGCACGCTGATCTCCTACGGCGCCAAGATCGGCGATGGTGCCGCGGTCGCAGCCGCATTGGTCCCAAGTTCTCATCTGGATTGGATGAAGGCGCTGCCTCGGATGCACATCGACGAACACCGCGTCTTCGTCCACGCCGGCGTCGATCCGTTCAAGCCGCTCGACCAGCAGGATGATCAGGATCTTGGCTGGAAGATATACCCTGATGATGACGAGCGCGGCCATGGTAAGCGACACGTTGTGCACGGCCATCATCAATTCGAGGACGGCCCGATCCTATTGAAAGGTCGGTCTGACCTCGACACGTTCGCATGGTTCACCGGTCGACTTGTGGTCGGCGTCTTTGATGACGCGGTGGCGGGCGGACCCATCGAACTGCTCACCGTTCAAGGCTCGCACATTCAGGATATCGTGAGGGCTGCATCGTGACCACAGAATATGATCCGGCCCCGTGGACCAACACCACGGCTGTTTTTGTAGGGCCCGGCGATAGGCGGGTGATCAGTAACGGCCATCCATTCCCCGTCGCTTGCCGCGTGCTGTCCGAGCCGAACTACCAACTGGCGATGAAGGCGGTCAATGCGCATGACGAGCTCGTGGCTGCGCTGGAGGCGCTGCAACAATTTATGGAGCCGATGAGGTGGACGCGCGACAGCGATAATGCCCGCGCAGATGAACTGGACAAAATGGCACTAGATGCGCTCACGCTTGCGCGCGGAGGGAAGTGATGGACGGCCAGGCATACGATCCGACGCAATCGCTTTGGTCCATAATGACCAAGAGCCGAGGCGGGACCGTGTCTGTCATTCGCGATCTGACCTTAGAACAGGTGAGCAAAACCTATGAGCGGCTTGACCCATGGTACGGGATGAAAACGGAAAGTCTTATGGTCCACAAGGACTATCTGCTGGCCGACACTCTTGGCATAGCGTTCTCAGGTTCGACTTCGATTGGGCGCCATGAATCAGATGGCGACATTGAAATTCGAGAGGTCTTTGGGCCAGCAGGCTGGAGTGGTTTCAATGCAGGGGATGTTGGTCGATGGCCCAGGCTCTACGCGATCTTTACCGATGCGGAAGGGGACATCCTTCCTGACGAATTTCAGGAACATCCAGAAATAGCTGAACGGTACAGGCGCCAGCGCAAGGTAACCGCGGATCTGGCTGCGGAGTATGCATCTCCACCTCTTGGGCGAGAGCAGATTATGGCGCTTCGTCGGGCCGGATGGTCGGTAGACGAAATAGATGCCGCGCGCGGAGGGCGGTGACGATGAGGCGAGGCAGTAGACCTGACGAGGTGACGGGATTCGAGCAGGCGGCATTCAATGACAGGCGGGCCGCTCGGGTGCTGACAGATATCGAAGCGGCCGAGAATGAAGTTCATGACCGGCTCGAGCGCGCCTTCGGCGGCCTGTTGAAGCTGCCCTATGTGGCGATCGACGAACCGAAGTGGCTGGACGCCGGCTACAAGGCTGACCGCAAGATGCAGCGGAAACTGGAACTGGCCGGGCTTGATCGCATCACCCAGGCCGGCCGGATCCGCTACCATGAACAGTTGAGGGAAGGGCAGGGGTATGATGACGGCTGCGGCTTCCGACTTCGTTGCTGGATGGCGGCGCTTCGGTACCCGTTTCAGCCGGCATGGTCTTCGAGAACGCTAGCGGAAAGAATTTAGCCATGACCCATGCTCACGACGAATCCGAAACCGCCCTCTCCGGCACCCATCAAGAAAGCCCTACCACCACGGATTTCATTGCTGAAGCCATCACCGAAGCATTCGGCGAGCGCTGCCCTGACTATGCCGAGGGTTGCGCCGCTTGCGACGCATGGAAGCAATATGACGACCTCCGCGCCCTCTCCGCTATCCATAGTCAGGGAGCAGCACCGAGCGAGGAGCCGGTAGGCTACCTGTTTGAGCTTTGCTACAGCCACGACCACAACCGGTGGAGCGGCACGATGTACTCCAGCCACATCCCCGATCCTAAGGATGTCCGCAACGTCCGCCCTCTCTTCTTCGCCTCCCCCGCTGTCGCACCGGTAGCGGTGAGCGTGAAGGCAGGAGAGCCGGTCGCCTGGCTAATCCTGGGCACAGACAGGGACGACAATGAGACATGGGTTGCGGTGACCAAAAATCCAGCCGGTGTTTATGGGCCTAACATGCCGATCCATCCGCTTTATCTGGCTCCACCACCGGCGCCTGATCAAGAACTCCAAGACAAGATCGAGACTGCCCTCTCTTCCATCATCCCGGCCACCAAGGGTGGGGAAGACGAGCTTAGACGTGCATGGGAGTATGGCCGCAACTCGTGGTGTCCTGCTGGAATCCTCACAGACAAGGAGCGAACCGAAAGCGAATGGCGCAAGGCTCTCGCCGCCCTTTCCGCCCAAGATACGGACGGGGTGGCGAAGCCATGAAGAGAGGCGACATCGTCTACACGCCGGCTTGGTGCGTCTCCGACATGGTTCGGTTTTTTAGCCCAGCCGGGAAGATACTCGACCCATGCCGAGGTCAAGGAGCATTTACGGACTTCATCCCATCCGCACAGTGGTGCGAGATTGATGATGGCCGCGACTTCTTCGATTTCCGCGACCATGTGGATTGGATCATAGGAAACCCTCCCTACTCCAAAACCCGGCAGTTCATGAAGCATGCGTTTTCTATCTCCGATAATGTCGTATTTCTGGTGCCGGCGCGCAACATCGTTAGCGGGTACGGGACAGTTCGAGAGTGCCGAAATTACGGGCTCTCGACCAAGAACATCCGATGGTACGGGACAGGTTCAAAGCTCGGGTTCCCGATGGGCAACGCTATCGCAGCCTTCCATTGGCAGCGCGGAGACAACTCCGGCCAGATAACTGAGACGTTTTACAGTGAGGCCGCAGCATGACCACCACCACCCAACCTACAGCCACCACTACGGGAGTTAGCGAAGCGATGGTCGAGCGGGCGTTTAGAGCGTGGTGCGCCTGTCAGGTAAAGGACATGAGCATCGAGGCTACCATCCGAGCCGCCCTCGAAGCAGCCCTCTCCACCGCACCACCAGGGGAAGGAGTACCAGGCATGGTGCTGGACGGCTTCGACATGTTGGCGCATCTGGCTCGCCAGCGGGAATGGTCAGAAGCCACATTCGGTCCCGGCCCGCGCACCAAGGGCGTGATCGATCATATCCGCAAGGAACTGTCTGAGATCGAAGCCGACCCTTCCGACATCGCCGAATGGATCGACGTTACGATCTTGGCGCTGGATGGCGCTTGGCGGGCTGGCCATTCACCCGAGCAGATCGTTGCCGCGCTCATCGCCAAGCAGACCAAGAACGAAGGCCGCGACTGGCCCGACTGGCGAACCATGTCGCCTGACCAAGCAATCGAGCACGTTCGCTCCACCGCTTCTACAAAGCCATGAAGCTGACAACCTCGCAATGGCATCTTCTGGTTGAAGTATCCTATGCTGGCGGGACGCACTGCATCGGCTCATACAAACCTGCAAGACGCCTGGTTGAACTTCGCTTGGCAGAATGGAGAGACGGTGGCCCTTCTTCTGACTGGCTGAACATCACCGAAGCAGGCCGTCTCGCCCTATCTCAGAATAACAGGGGGACGGGCGAATGATCAGCGTCGAATGGCCTAAGGACAGTGCACCCAGCTTCGAAACGTGGAAGAAGATCGCCGCCAGTTTCGAAGCCACCCTCGCCGCCAAGGATACAGCCCTAGCCGAGATGAGGGTGGAACTGGAGCGGATGCAGAAGGAAGTCGGCGCGGCTGATGCAGATCGATCCGCCGCACGCGCAGGCCAACAGGTTGCCGCCATCCGCGCCAAAGCCGCAGAGGCAGATCTAGCGCGGGCAAGGAAAGCGCTGGAGACCGCAGACGCCGCGATCGCAGAGTATGTGCGGTATCTCGACGGCGGCCAAATGCGCGGATCCTATGACGGCAAACCGGAGCGGGATGGGCTTCGCAAGGCTGGCTATATTGTCCGCGCCGCCATCGGTCCAGCGCCATGACCCGCTCACTCACCTGGCAGTTTCCCCATCCCTCTTGCATCTGCAACGAATGCTCCCCGAGCATCTTCAGCGGGTCTAGTCCCATCGAGCACCTCCGCACAGACAACATAGGCTGCTTCAATCTCCGGGGTGACGGTATCAGTCTCGCGCACCCAGTTGCGCATGGCTTCCAAGGCGGCGTGGACATCGCCTATGCCCTGCATTCCGCGCTCCCAGCGGATGGTTACGGGGCGTTTGAAGCGGTGCAGCATGGGGGTGCCCTGTGATCGAGCGCAGCGACTTCCTTCACATCGTATCATTGCTTGGCGAGCAAGGCCAAGACGACATCTCATGGTCCGAAAACATCAAGCCGCCGGCCGACGCTGACGACTTTGCATCCGAAGCGATATTCGTCATCTGCAATTCAGGCATGAAGAACACCATCGCGGTCAAGATATTCGCCAAGGTCATGGCGGCCATACAGGGCGGCATCAGTGCCTTCGCTGTCTTCGGCCACCCAGGCAAGGCAAAAGCGATCGACCTTATCTGGCGGACGCGTGACGACTTGCTGGCGGCCTATCTCTCTGCCCCCGACAAGATCGAGTTCTGCGCTTCGCTGCCATGGATCGGCGGCATCACGAAATATCACCTCGCCAAGAACTTCGGGGCCGATGTCGCCAAGCCAGATGTTCACCTTCAGCGCCTAGCTGATCGGGAGGGTGTGACGCCACAGCAACTGTGCGAACGACTCGCCCGAGATAGCGGCTACAAGATCGCCACGGTCGATGTGCTGCTATGGCGTGCGTGCGCCAATGGCATTCTGAACTCGCGCACTGGCGAGATAGCGGCATGATCCGCGCGATGCTCATCTGCCTGTTCCTCGTCGGTTGCGTCACCACGCATCAGCCTGGCGACTTTGCGCTGGACCAGACCAAAGCGCTGGGCCCACTCCTGAGAGGTGAACGTCCATGATCGAAGAACTGATTGCGCGGCTCGAGTCGTTGGAAGCGCCGGACCGAGAGGTTGACCGCGAGATCGGCGCGTTGTGGCCTGAGCCGCGGCCGTTCAACCTGTCGCTCGCCGCCATGCGGAACGGTATGCCTATTTGCCCAGCCTTCACCAAGGATCTCAACGCGCCGGTGAAGCTGCTCGAGCGCATCCTGCCAGGCTTCGCATGGAAGGTGGGGACATGCTGCGTTTCGGATGATGCATGGGTGGTTCCGGACCTGAACTGCCCGGTGCATGGCGAGCGACTGCTGAAGGAATATGGCAAGCCGAAATCGGGCAGCATATGGGATACCGGCGTCGACATCGACCTGCGGCCGTCGGGCACGCCGGCGATCGCGCTCTGCCTTGCGGTGGTGACCGCCTATGCCGAGACGTTGAAATTGGCGGAGGCGGCAGAATGAGCGACGATCGTAAATGCGGAACCTGCGCGCGCGGATGGCTTCGCGACAACGGACTGATCAGTTGTGGCGCCGGCGTGGATGATGCCGCTCTACTCGAAGGTGGCGGCGACAATCCGATATGGGCGGAACGCAAGTATGGCAAAGCCAGGATGACCGCATTGTTGTTCGGCGGATCCACGGCCGAGCCGGATGGCAGCAATTGCGAGAGGATGCGGCCGGAAGACGGTGCCGAGTGCCGGATGTGGAAGAAGCAGGACGGCGGCACATGATTGAATGGCACGAGAACTACCCAATATGCCGGTACGGCGAGGCGCTGGAGGAGAAAGCGCTGATCTTCGCGACCAAGGCGCATGAAGGCCAATTGAGAAAATATACCGGCGAAAACTATATCGTACATCCGATCGCCGTCGCCGAGATCGTCAAGACGGTCCCACACACGCCGGAGATGATCGCAGCGGCCATCTTGCATGACGTGATTGAAGACGTGCCATCGGTTTCGATCGACGACATCGACGCGGAGTTCGGCGTCCAAGTTGCGGAGCTCGTCGGCTGGCTCACGGACGTCTCGCGACCGGATGACGGCAACCGCGCCGCGCGCAAGGCGCTCGACCTGGCACACACAGCCAAGGCGCCGGCCACGGCCAAGACGATCAAACTCGCCGACCTCATCCACAACACGCTGACGATCAAGGAACGGGATCCGAACTTCTGGAAGGTCTACCGCCTGGAGAAGTTGGCGCTGCTCGAGGTGCTCCGCGAAGGCGATGCAACGCTATGGGCGAGGGCAGCCGCGCAGTGCGAGGCAGGCGATGGCAAGCAGATCAGCATCATTGATACCAACCAACCCGGATGGCCAACCGTCTGGCGCGGTGAAATCTAACTGGAGCATACGATGACCGACCTGTCCCGCCGCAACTTCCTGAAAGGCCTGATGGCGACCGCCGGCGTTGTGGCGGCCGGAATGCCCGCGCTCGCCGCAGTCGAGGCCGCCGTGGCGCCGTCGCTGCCGTTCCCAGATCATCTCCTCGGTGACGTCTTCATGAAGGTCGATGACATCTGGCGGTTCCTGGGGAAGTCGACGGAGTGGATGGTGCGGATTGAGCGGGATGTCACCTTTGTTGACCTCGCGTCCCTTGATCGGCCAACACACAGGGGGGTATCGTATGTAACTGCGGGGGCAGTTGACGTCGATATCATGCTCGACAGCGAAGGGCGTCAGATGCTGATGGAGACGTTCATGGCGGGCGAAAGAGTCGATTTTGCCATGTCTCAAGGCGAGAACGGACTCTACACGTTGAAGAATTCATTCATCAATATGACAGAGACGAGGTCTCCCCGAGAGGCGTACCGGTTCGGACTCGAGATCGGCGACCTCGAAGTGACGTTCCCGACGGCGGACGCGGCTTAACCAACCGCGCCCGAATAGAATAAACTGAAATCAGAATATATTCTAAAGCGCTGCGATCGCCTTGACCGCTTTGTCCTTGGCGTTCTTCACCTGGGTCTCGGATAGGCCATACTTCCGAGCAGTCGTTGCCTCCTTCGGCATCGCCTGCGGGGCGATCGGGCCGAGAACCTCGCCGAGAATGCTATCGTCGATCTCGCGGATGGCCTTCATGGTTTCCTTCAGTGCGGCGACCAGGCTGATCGCGCGAAGACCAGTCGGAACCATCTTGGCAGTCCTGATGCGCTCCTCGAGCGCAGAGAGATCGGAGATCGAGAGGTTCTCGAGGTTGATGTTGTCGATGTTGACCATGGAACTGCCTTCCTGTTTCGGGACGGCAGTGTCAAAGCACAGAAACAGGCGAAACGTCAACAGTGCCAAGGGTTTTCGAGGAATTGGAGGCCCAGAAGAGGGATAACTGAGGCGAACAAAGTTGCGATCTGGCGAGAATAGTTGGCATTATTGGAGTTTCGGCGTGTACCATAAATTGTGTTAACAAAAACCTGAAACACTAGGGGTTGCGTTCCTCCCTAAAGGCGAGTCAGAAACGCCTCGAAACATAAAGTTGTGCCCCAGGCAGAATCAGCCAGATCAAAGGGGAAGCCGCTCGAACCCCGACTTTGGGAAGCCTAATCCGGGATGGCGTCCGGATATGAGCGGCCAGCCGGTGGGATGCCGGCTTCAAAAGGACGATGACCCGTAACGGATGCCTGAACGCAAGCACCAATTCACGGAAGACGAACTTGGGGCTGCTGTAAGAAACTCTGCTACCTATTCAGGGGTCTTGCGCATCCTCGGCATCAAGGTGTCTGGCGGTTACCAATCCTACCTTAAGCGCAGGATCGCCAAAGCTGGTCTCGACATCTCGCATTTCACGCAGAAGGGTAAGGTCAAGATGCATGCCGGGGCCTACACTGGCTCCGAGCGACACCTGGCCAACTTGGCGAAGGCGAGGAATGCGATAGGTCAGCGGCCGTGCCAATGGTGTGGCAGGGAAGTCCATGCGAGCGGGCTGATGCGCCACGAGAGCCTGTGCCACCTTGCCCTGGAGAATATCAGATCCTGCCCCGTTTGCGACGATCCGATAAGAGGGCGTGGCGAGACTTGCTCCAAAGCATGCGCCAACACACATTTCAGAAGCGGCAGCAATCATCCGAACTGGAAGACTGAGTCCTACCGATCGACGTGTTTCAGCCACCACGAGAAAAAGTGTGTGGTTTGCGACGAGGTAAACATCGTTGAGGTTCATCACCTCGACGAAAATCACGAAAACAACGACCCCGCCAACCTGATACCGCTCTGCCCCACGCATCATAAATACTGGCATTCGCGGTTCAGGGTACTGATTGAGGAGCAGGTCATGGACTACGCCAGCCGCTTCACCGGTCAGACCATTCTCACAACAACGACGGCGTAAGTTTCGCCGCCGTAGCTCAGTGGTAGAGCGGCTGCCTCGTAAGCAGCGGGCCGGGAGTTCGATTCTACCCCGGTGGCACCAAATCCAGATCGGGAGACCGACATGCAGCAGATGGGCCGCACCACAGCGTTGGTGATGTCTCTGCCCGCTGCCGGCGCACTGATCATCGTTCCCACAAAAGACATCGGCATCGTGGTCGAGCGCACCATCCTCGAGTTGCGCGGACCGGATGTCGATAGCCGCTGTAAAACACTCGCGGTCTGCCAGCCGAGCGATCTGAATCTGATCGCCGTCGGGCTTCCAGTGTTCTTCGATCACACGTTTGACGACATGACGCCAAGGGAACTGCGCGACGCCGCGCATGCCCGGGCGCGTGAGAGCAACCGCCATTATTGGCCAGTTTCCGCGGGATAGAGCAGCCTGGTAGCTCGTCTGGCTCATAACCAGAAGGACAGCGGTTCGAATCCGTTTCCCGCAACCAATTAAGACCGCAGTAGACATCAGAACGCCATGGGCGGGACGAGGGGCTGCGGCGCCATTTTCAAACAAAGGAGAGTAGCATGACACAGCTTATCCTTCTCGCCATCGCCTGCGCTGCCGGTTGGTACTTCCGCGCGGAGATCATGGCTTTCCTCAAGAAGACATTCGGCAGCGCCGAATAATAGGTTTCAGCGGCGGTCTTCGGGCCGCCGTTTTCATTTTCAAACCCAAGAGGCAAAGATGTCTTCAGTCGAAGCAATTCTTTCGACAGAGTTTTCCGACCCCTTCGTGCAGGGCATGAAGGATCGGATGGTGGTCAGCTTCTACAAGTATGGCTTGGTCTCCGAAGCCTATCCTCACAAGGTGAACGCAATCACCTCCCTGACTGACCGCTTGAGGAAATATGCAGAAACTGGGAACACTGAGTTCCTGATCGACGCGGCCAATTTCGCGATGATCGAGTTCATGCACCCGTCCCATCCGTCAGCCTTCTTCGAGGGGACGGATTCTGATCAGTCTCCCGGGCGCCGTTCGAAACGGTCTGGCATTCCGGATGATCGCGACAATCAGTCTATCGGCACGAACCGCAACAGCGAACTTGCCAAGTTTCGATAGGTCATGGCCGTCACATGCCTCCCCATCGCACCATTCGGCGATCGGCCGGTGGTTGTTGCCGCTGGCGGCCCATCGCTCACGCTCAGCCAGATTCGCAGGATCGGTATGGCGCGCGCCGAGGACAAGATACGCGTCATTGCCATCAACGATGCGATCTACCCTTGCTGGTTTGCTGATATCCTGCATGCGTCCGACAAGCGCTGGTGGAATATGCACAAGGGAGTGCCTGCATTTCGCGGGTTGAAGACCTCGCTCGAGATCACCGGTTTCCATGACGTCCGGACGCTCAAGAACACCGGCATTGAAGGCTTTGACGACACGCCAGGCTGTATCCGTGGTGGCTGCAACAGCGGCTACCAAGCGGTCCATCTGGCCGCGCAACTCGGCGCCCGTCGGATCGTCATTGTCGCCTTCGATTTCTCCGACGACGGCGCCAAGTCGCATTGGTTCGGACCTCACGGTCCCGGGATGGATCTCCACTCCAACACTGAAAACTGGCGCAAGCATTTCCGCGGCCTGACCGACGAGCTCGCGCGCCGCAAGATTGCGGTGGTCAACGCGACCATCAAAAGCACGATCACCTGGCTGCCAAGGATCAATCTGGACACCGAATGGTCATAGGCGTCGCCTCCGACACCTTCAGCGACTCGCCGTATTATCGACGGGACGTCTTTCGGAGAGGATTGGCTCGCCTCGGATATGCAGTCGGGCATCCGCCGAAGGAAAGGCCTGGTCCGACGGACGTCTTGCTGATTTGGAATCGGTCGAGAGGTAATCACGATCTCGCCAATCGGTACGAGAAGGCTGGCGCAAGGGTTCTGGTGGCCGAAAATGGCTACATCGGGAAAGATAGGGACGGGCACCTGCTCTATGCGCTTGCGCTGGGGCACCATCTGGGCGCCGGCGCGTGGGTTGAGGGCGCCGGCGACCGATGGGATCAACTTGGCATCAACTTGCTGCCATGGCGCTCCTGTGGCGGCGAGATCGTTGTTCTGCCGCAGCGCGGGATAGGTGAACCTGGCATTGCGATGCCGTCTGACTGGACGGCAAGGGTCGTTGAGCGTCTCCGGAAGGTGACGGACCGGCCGATAAGGATTCGCCCGCACCCAGGCAAGGAAAAGACTGATCCGGACCTGCAGCATGCATGGGCCGCGGTGACCTGGGCAAGCGGCGCCGGCATCAAGTCGATCGTTGCTGGTGTCCCAGTCTTCCACGATATGCCGACATGGATCGGCGGACCAGCCGCCAAGTGTGGCGTCAGTGACATCGAAAATCCATTCCTTGGCGATCGCCTGCCGATGCTCCGCAGTCTTGCCTATGCGCAGTGGTCCTCCGAGGAAATCCAAGAAGGAACGCCGTTTAAGTGTCTGCTCGGGTAACGGTCTATCAGATTCCGGCGCACAAGCGGTCAATGCTCATCGGCGCGGCAATGGCGCAGGGCATCCATCGGGTGGGCGACAATGTTCGCGTCATGCCTTCGACGTCTTTCAAATCTCCGGACTCGGATATCGCCGTCTTTTATGGCTTTGACGAAACGCTCCGGGCTGTTTTCAAGGGCTATCGGGATGCCGGCCGGCCGGTTGTCTATGTCGATCTCGGATATTGGGGCCGTAAGGATCTCGGGCGCTGGACTGGTTATCAC
>NZ_RZPF01001000.1:0-1688 GCF_004022735.1 Mesorhizobium sp. M7A.F.Ca.AU.001.01.1.1 | reverse complement strand
GTGTAGGCCCGCAGGCGTGGAATCCCCATGATTTGCGTCTCCAAATGAACAGGGCCGGATGAACCGCCGCCCTCGGTCCGTCCGGCCCTCGCCTGCCCTCATGCGGCAGGCATGGCTGTATCGATTGCCGATCAGTTGACCGGAACCTGGGTGAACAGGTCGGCGAACACCGTCTTTGCCTTCCCGGGATGCTTGACCGCCTTGGCGGCATCGAGATTGACCGGCTTTCCGACAACGATCAGGGCGACCATGCCCATGCCGTAGTGAGGCGCGCATTTGACGCCGTAAACGCCCTCCTTTGTCAGCGTAACGGTGATTTCCTCGCTGGGCTTTCCCTTGAAGGGCTCGGCGCCGTCTGGAAGCATGCCTTTGATTGACTCGGCATCATGGCTCTTGTCGGTCGGCACGAACTTGACGGTGTCGCCAGGGGCTGCCTTGACGAAGGCCGGCTGGAAAACCATGGCGCCCTTTTCGCCCTTGTTGAGCATCTGCACCATATGCTCTTCGGCGCTTGCGCCGCCGGCGAGCGCCAGGGTAGAGACTGCGGCGGCGAGGATGGAGAGTTTCATCGATTTGTCCTTTGTTTCGTCTTCGCGGCATTGCGCCGTTCCATGCCATTTAGTCTGACGCGGCTGGGAACAATTTGCGCTGGCGCAAACTCAGGATAAGAAAGGTCTTCCGCACGACTGATGCGGAACCGTAGGGCCGTGAGGAATCGCTTGGCTGCGCTGGACCGATCGCTGATTTCGCGACTGCCGCTCTTCCAGGGTCTGACGCCCGACGAGCAGAGCGAGATCCTGCGGGATGCGCGGTCGTCTCGCTATGCCAAGGAGACTGCGATCTTCGAGCAGGAAGCCGAGGCTCATTCCTTCTTCGTGCTGATCGCCGGGCATATCCGTGTCGTTCGCACCACACCGGACGGACAACAGGTCATCGCCAGATACATCAGCGAAGGCGAGATTTTTGGCGTCGCCGCGGCACTTGGCCGAACGACCTACCCAGCCAGCGCAATTGCGGCGGTGGACTGCGTGGTGCTCGCCTGGCCAAACGCTCTGTGGCCGGACCTGGCGGGATGCTTCCCAGTGTTTGGGGCGGCCACATACAGGACGGTTGGAACCAGGCTGCAGGAGACGCAGACGCGGGTCGTGGAGATGTCCACCGAGCAGGTGGAGCAGCGGGTTGCGCATGCGCTTCTGCGACTGGCAAACCAGACCGGCCGAAAGACCGACAGCGGCATCGAAATCGATTTCCCGATTTCCAGGCAGGACATTGCCGAGATGACGGGAACGACGCTGCACACCGTCAGCCGCTTGCTCAGCAAGTGGGAAGACAATGGGATAATCGTCAGCGGACGCCAGAAGGTCACCGTGAAGGATGCGCATCGCCTTGTAGTTCTGGCCGAGAACCGGGACAAGCGCTGATCTCATTCTCTGCGGCGGACAGTCGCTTCCAGGTCGGCGATGAAACGGCTTTCATCGACGTGGTGTTCAAGGCACGCTTCAGCCACGGTATGGAATGTGCCGATCGGGCAGCCGACGCACAGCATCTTGTATCTCAGCACCACAGCCACCGTTGCCGGCCATTTCCTCATGATTTCGTCAACGACCATGTCGGGGTCAATCGAACTGGGTTGCTTCACGATGAAGTCTCCGCGATTTGCGAAGCCTCTTCATAAATCGCGTTCGGAC
>NZ_RZPF01000999.1:0-1689 GCF_004022735.1 Mesorhizobium sp. M7A.F.Ca.AU.001.01.1.1 | reverse complement strand
TTGCGTGGTTTTCGATTATATCGTCGTGGGTGGTGGCTCCTCTGGATGCGTGATGGCGAGCAGGCTCTCCGCCTATGGCGCTCGCGTGCTGCTCATTGAAGCTGGCCCTGATACGCCGCCGAATGCCATTCCTGACGACATCCAGGATGGCGACCCAACGCGTGCTTACCTTAATCCCGGTTATCGATGGCAGTCACTCCACGCGACAACGGTGCGAGGTGGCCGCAAGCCTGTCCATTACGAACAGGCGCGCGTCATGGGTGGCGGCTCCAGCATCAATGCCCAAGTCGCCAACCGCGGCGGGCCCGGAGATTACGATGAGTGGGCCTCAAGCGGTGCAACGGGCTGGGGTTGGGAAGACGTGCTGCCCTACTTCCGTCGTCTAGAATGCGATTTGGATTTCGGCGGGGAATTTCATGGCACGAACGGCCCCTTGCCAATCAAACGTGTGCGCCAATCAGACTGGTCGGGCTTCATCCGGGCAATCTCCGATGCTTACGATGCTTTGGGGCTTCATTTCAGGCCAGACTTCAATGGTGCATTCGGTGATGGCTATTCAGTTGTCCCATTGACCAACCGCAATGGTCATCGGGTCTCCTCCGCGATGGCGTACTTACCCGAAACCGTCCGCTCTCGCCGCAATCTAACGATTTTATCCGAAACGACAGTTGCGCGGCTGACCTTTTTGGGAACAACGGTAACGGGGGTCGAGACGGAGAACAAATCGGGCGTGCAATCGTATAGCGCTTCTTGCGTTATCCTGTGCGCAGGAGCACTCCATTCACCCGCCATATTGATGCGCTCCGGGATCGGCCCCGCGAAGGAATTAGTACAATTCGGAATCCCTATCGTTGCAGATTTGAAAGGTGTGGGCCAGAATCTTCAGGAACACCCCACGATTTGCGTTTCGGCCTATTTGAAGCCGGCCGATCGCTTGTCACCCGGCGTGAGCGAATATATTCAGATGCACGCCCGCTACTCGTCGGGTTACGAAGGCTGCCCGTCGACCGATATGGCAATATCGACTGTTGCCAAATCATCCTGGCACCCGCTGGGGAGGCGCCTCGGCACTCTCGCCGTGTGGGTCAATCGCAGCTACTCGACGGGAACTGTGGCGCTCAAGGGTAGTTCGCATAAAATAGAGCCGGAGGTCGATTTCAACTGGTTGAGCGACAAGCGGGACGCCGAGCGCCTCAAGCAGGGCTTTCGCTTCATAGTCCGCCTGCTGCAGCAAGATTCGCTGTCCTCTGTGGCGCTGGACCCGTTTCCGTCAGCGTTGAATGCGCGAGCGAAGCTGGTGAGCAAGGTCACAAGCACAAACTATGCACTCACGTCATTTCTGGCGCTGCTCATGGACGCGTCGCCGCGGCTGCGCCGTGGGCTGATTAGGCGCGTCATAACGGATGGGGATAGCATTTCCGATCTCGTCAACGACGAGAAACATCTGGATCGGTATATTCGCCAGAACGTCATCCCAAGTTGGCATCCGACGTCGACCTGCAGGATGGGGGCAGCCGCGGATCCTGGCGCTGTGACCGATCCGTCGGGACGCGTTCATGGTATTTTGGGTTTGAGGATCGCCGACGCTTCCGTCATGCCATTTTGCCCTCGGGCGAACACAAACATTCCGACGATTATGGTGGCTGAGAAATTGGCCGACACAACCTTGAGAGACGGCAGACGGAGCTA
>NZ_RZPF01000998.1:0-1691 GCF_004022735.1 Mesorhizobium sp. M7A.F.Ca.AU.001.01.1.1 | reverse complement strand
GTGGCGGAGCGTGCAGGCGCCACCATGTCGCTTCTCGTGCAGCGCGCCGCCGAGATTCCGTGGAATGACATCGGCAACATTTCGACGCTCGGCCTGTCGGCCGGCGCGTCGGCGCCCGAAATCATCGTCGACGAGATCATCGACGCGTTCCGGCAGCGCTTCGATGTCACGATCGATCTGGCCATCACGGCCACGGAAACGGAGGATTTTCCGGTCATGCGGGTACTGCGCGATGTCGAACTGACGCGGGCCGACATGGCCTTCGTCAATGGAGCCGCGTAAGGCACATGGCGGTCTACACTGACGTCGCGGAAGGCGAACTCGGCGCATTCCTGAAGCACTATCCGGTCGGCGATCTCCTGTCCTACAAGGGCATCGCCGAAGGCACCGAGAACTCGAACTTCCTGCTGCACACCTCGAGCGGCTCCTACATCCTGACGCTCTATGAGAAGCGCGTCGAGAAGGCGGATCTGCCGTTTTTCCTTGGGCTGATGGGCCATCTCGCCTACAAGGGCGTGTCCTGCCCGCTGCCGGTGACCGCCCATGACGGCAGCGTCATCGGCACGCTCGCCGGCCGGCCGGCGGTCATCATCACCTTCCTGGAAGGGCTTTCGTTGCGGCGGCCCACAGCCACGCATTGTGCCGAGGTCGGCAAGGCGTTGGCGCAATTGCATCTGGCCGGCGCCGATTTTTCGATGACACGTCCGAATGCCCTGGCCATCGACGGCTGGCGCAAGCTCTGGGACGCAGCGCGCGACCGGGCCGACGAGGTCGAGCCGGGCCTGGCGGCCGAGGTTGATGCCGACTTTGCCGATTTTGAGCGCAACTGGCCCAAAGACCTGCCGCAAGGCATCATTCATGCCGATCTTTTCCCGGACAACGTTTTCTTCCTCGGCGAAAAGCTCTCCGGCCTGATCGACTTCTATTTCGCCTGCGACGACCTCTATGCCTACGATGTCGCCACCTGCCTCAACGCCTGGTGCTTCGAGAAGGATTTTTCCTTCAACCTGACCAAGGGCAAGGCGCTGCTCGCCGGCTACAAGAGCGTCCGGCCCCTGAGCGACCAGGAAAAGGCTGCGCTGCCGATGCTGGCGCGCGGTTCGGCGTTGCGCTTCATGCTGACCCGGCTATACGACTGGCTGACCGTCCCCGATGGCGGGCTGGTGATGAAACGCGATCCGACCGAATACATCAGAAGGATGCGGTTCCACCGGGCGATCAAATCTCCTTCGGAATATGGATTGGCCTGATATCATGAGCAAACAGGTTGAGATCTTCACCGACGGCGCTTGTTCGGGCAATCCCGGCCCTGGCGGCTGGGGCGCGATCCTGCGCTTCAACGGCACCACCAAGGAGCTTTCCGGCGGTGAGGCCGAGACGACCAACAACCGGATGGAACTGTTGGCCGCTATCTCGGCGCTGAACGCGCTGAAGGAACCGTGCACGGTCGAGCTTCACACCGACAGCAAATACGTCATGGACGGCATTTCCAAGTGGATCCACGGCTGGAAGAAGAACGGCTGGAAGACCGCCGACAAGAAGCCTGTCAAGAACGGTGAACTCTGGCAGGCGCTCGACGAGGCCAACAAGCGCCACAAGGTCACCTGGAACTGGGTCAAGGGCCATGACGGCCATGTCGAGAACGAGCGCGCCGACGAACTCGCGCGCGAAGGCATGGCGCCGTTCAAGAA
>NZ_RZPF01000997.1:0-1692 GCF_004022735.1 Mesorhizobium sp. M7A.F.Ca.AU.001.01.1.1 | reverse complement strand
TGCCCCGACAGGGACAAGGCGCATGGGCGCAAGCCCGTACGCAAATGGCGGCCTGCTGAAGCGCGATCTGATGCTTCCAGATTGGAAAAGCCTGGCCCTGGAAGTGCCGCGTCCAGGTGGCGTCATTGCCGAGGCGACGCGGATTTGCGGAAGCTATCTTCGCGAGGTGTTCCGCCTCAATGCCGAGGCGCGAAACTTCCGCCTGATGGGGCCGGACGAGACATCCTCCAACCGCCTCGACGACGTGTTCGAGGTCACCGATCGGATCTGGATGGAGCGCATCGAGCCCTATGACGTCCATCTTTCCCGTGATGGTCGCGTCATGGAAGTGCTGAGCGAGCATCTCTGCCAGGGCTGGCTTGAAGGCTATCTGCTCACCGGCCGCCATGGCCTGTTTTCATGCTATGAGGCCTTCATTCATATCGTCGATTCGATGGTCAACCAGCATGCCAAATGGCTGAAGACCTCCGGCGAGCTCGCTTGGCGCAAGCCGATCGCCTCGCTCAATTACCTTTTGACCTCGCATGTCTGGCGGCAGGATCACAATGGTTTCAGCCATCAGGATCCGGGCTTTGCCGATCTGGTCGCCAACAAGAAGGCCGACACGGTAAGGCTCTATTTCCCGCCGGACGCCAACACCCTGTTGTGGATCACCGATCATTGCCTGAGAACCTATAACCGCATCAATGTCATCACCGCCGGCAAGCAGCCGGGACCGCAATGGCTGTCCATTGAAGAAGCCGGAGCGCATTGCAAAGCTGGAGCGGGCATCTGGGAATGGGCCGGCACGGTTGCTCAGCACGAGGAGCCCGATGTGGTCATGGCCTGCGCCGGCGATGTGCCGACCCTGGAAACACTGGCCGCGACAGACATTCTGCGCTCCGCGATCCCCGACCTGAAAATCCGCGTCGTCAATGTTGTCGATCTGATGACATTGCAGTCGAACACGGAGCATCCGCACGGCCTGCCCGACGGGGACTTCGACGCGTTGTTCACGAAAACACGGCCCGTCATCTTCGCCTATCACGGCTATCCCTATCTCATTCATCGCCTGACATACCGCCGCGCCAACCATGACAACATGCATGTGCATGGCTTCCGCGAGGAGGGCACCACGACGACGCCATTCGACATGGTGGTGCTCAATGAACTCGACCGCTACCATCTCGCGCTCGCCGCCATCGAACGCGTGCCGGGACTGGCCGAAAGGGCCGAAGGGCTTGCCGGCGAACTCCACGGCAGGTTGGCGAAGCACAAGGCCTATGTGCGCGAGCACGGCGAAGACATGCCCGAAATCCAGAAATGGAGCTGGCCCGACAAAGCCGCGACAAAGGGGCGCCAATGATGCGTCGGTCGATCCTGGCGCTGAATGCCGGCTCGTCCAGCATCAAGTTTGCGCTTTACGATCTTGTCTCATCACGGGATATGCAACTCGTTTCACGCGGCACGCTGGACCTGGGCGACAAACCCACACTGCGCGCAAAAGCGGCCGACGGAACGGGGCAGTGCGATCGGCCGCTCACCGCCGACAAGCGGCATGACGCGGCCATAGGCGAGATGCTGAATTGGGTGCAGGGCGAAATTGGGGAAAGAAACCTGATCTGCGCCGGCCATCGCATCGTGCATGGCGGAAGCGAGTTCATCGAACCTGTCCGTCTGACCCCAGACATCATCGACGCCATCGACAAACTT
>NZ_RZPF01000996.1:0-1697 GCF_004022735.1 Mesorhizobium sp. M7A.F.Ca.AU.001.01.1.1 | reverse complement strand
GCGCCGACATGGCCGACATCGTCACTTCGACCTCCTCTATGCTCGAAGCCCGCGCCAGCGACTTCGCCGGACGCATGGAAGCCGCCCGTCACGTCGTGTCGCGTTCGTTCGACAGTGACATCCAGCGGCTCGCCGACGCCCGCGTCGGCATCGAGGAAGCTGTCGAGAACCACAGCAGGAAACTGTCCGAAAGCCGCGAGCGCATGGCCGCGGCCATGGAGGCCGACCTGGCGAAGTTCGCCGAGGGCCGCGCCGGCATCGATGCGGCAGTAACCAACCAGGTGCAGAAGCTGGCCGAAGGCCGCAGCCTGATCTCGCGCGCTCTCGAAGAGGATCTGCGCAAGGTCAATGAATCGCGGGCGGCCATCGATGCATCGCTCGGCAGCCATCTCGAAAGGCTGGAAGAAGGTCGCAACAGGCTCTCTATTGCCTTGAATGAAGACTCCGGGAAGCTGGTGCAAGCTCGTACGATCATTGATGAAATGGTCGCCGGACATGTCGGAAAACTCGCCGAGGGCCGCAACATTCTGTCGCGCGCTTTGGAAGCCGATCTCGGAAAACTGTCCGACAGCCGCGCCGACATCGACGGTCTGGTCGCCGGTCAGGTGGAAAAAATCGCCGAAGGCCGCGCCGTGCTCGCCAAGGCGTTGGAAAACGACATCGTCGGCATCAAGAGCCTCATCGAAACCCATTCCGCCAAACTGGCGGAAGACCGCACGCAGCTTTCCCATTCGCTCGACAATGATCTGTCCGGCATACGCGGCCTGATCGAAAGCCATTCGGGACGGTTGGCCGAGGACCGCAGCCTGCTGTCGCAGACCCTTGAAGCCGACCTTGCCAAGCTGGCCGAAAGCCGTTCGAGCATCGACGGTCTGGTCGCCGGTCAGGTCGAGAAGCTGGCGGAAGGCCGCGACATTCTCAAGCGCGCGCTGGAATCCGACCTGAACACGATCAAGGGCGTTATCTCAAGCCAGTCGGAAAAGCTGGCCGAGGATCGCGGTCAGCTTTCCCGGGTCCTGGAAGCCGACCTGCAGAATGTGAACAGCGTCATCGCCGATCACATGAACAAGCTTGTCCAAGACCGCTCCGCCCTGTCCAGGGCCCTTGAGGACGACCTCGCCAAGCTGGCCGACAGCCGTTCCAGCATCGACGGGTTGGTTGCGGGTCAGGTCGAGAAGTTGTCCGAGGGCCGAGATATCCTGCGGCGCGCTCTGGAATCCGACCTCAACGCGATCAAGGGGACCATTGCCGACCAGTCGCAGAAACTGGTCGATGACCGGGCACAGTTCGCCCGGGCACTCGAGGCTGACCTCGAAAGCGTCAATGGCTTGGTCAACAGCCATTCCGAAAGGCTCGTCCAGGATCGTTCGACGCTGTCGAAAGCGCTTGAAGCCGACCTCGAAAACGTCGGTGGCCTCGTTAACAGCCACGCGGAAAGGCTTGTCCAGGAGCGCTCGACCCTGTCCAAGGCGCTCGAGGACGATCTTGCCAAACTGGCCGAGAGCCGCTCAAGCATCGACGGTCTGGTCGCCGGCCAGGTCGAGAAACTCGCCGAAGGTCGCGATGTTCTCAAGCGCGCGCTGGAAGCCGATCTCGCCAAGCTGGCCGAAAGCCGCTCCAGCATCGACGGTCTGGTTGCCGGCCAGGTCGAGAAGCTGGCCGAGGGCCGCGACATTCTCAAACGCGCCCTCGAAGCC
>NZ_RZPF01000995.1:0-1703 GCF_004022735.1 Mesorhizobium sp. M7A.F.Ca.AU.001.01.1.1 | reverse complement strand
GATGGCGCTGCGCGTGCGAGGCGAGACGGTGAGCGAGAGTTCCGGCGCCGTCGCCACCATGCGGGCCAAGATGCTGCAAGTCGACGCGCCGGACGGCGCCATCGATATCGTCGGCACCGGCGGGGACAATTCCCACAGCGTCAATATTTCCACGGGATCGGCCTTTGTCATCGCCGGCAGTGGTGTGCCGGTTGCCAAGCACGGCAATCGTGGCCTGTCCTCGCTGACAGGAGCCGCCGACGTGCTGGTTGCGCTCGGCGTCAAGATCGACATCTCGCCCGAATTCATCGGCCGCTGCATCCACGAGGCTGGCATTGGTTTCATGTTCGCGCCCGCGCACCATCCAGCGATGAAACATGTCGGTCCGACCCGCGTCGAACTCGGCACCCGCACCATCTTCAACCTGCTCGGGCCGCTCTCCAATCCAGCTGGCGTCAAGCGGCAGCTGGTCGGTGTGTTCCTGCCGGAATGGATCCTGCCGGTTGCCGAGACGCTGAAGGCACTGGGTGCGGAGCATGCCTGGGTTGCTCATGGCGACGGCTATGACGAGATCACCACCACCGGCGAGACGCAGGTCGCCGAACTGATCGGCGGCGAGATCCGCAGCTTCACCCTGACGCCTGAAGCGGTCGGGTTGCCGCGCCACAGCAGGGACGAACTGCGTGGCGGCGATGCGGACTACAATGCCAAAGCCTTGCGCGATATGCTGGGCGGCGCTGCCGGCGCCTATCGCGACACCGTGCTGATGAATGCCGGCGCCGGCCTGGTGGTGGCGGGCAAGGCGACGACGCTTGCTGACGGCATCGCGCTCGCCGCGCAAGCCATCAACAGCGGCCGGGCCCTGCAAGTGCTCGACAGGCTGGTCGAGATTTCGAACGGGTAAAACGTGTCTGACATTCTTCGCAAGATCGAGGCCTACAAGCGCGACGAGATCGCGGCGGCAAAGGCACGTGTGCCGCTGGCCGAAATCAAGGCGCGAGCCAAGGACGCCGACGCACCGCGCGGCTTTCTTGCCGCACTCGAAGCAAAGCGCAAATCCGGCGCCTTTGCGCTGATCGCCGAGATCAAGAAGGCAAGCCCGTCCAAGGGGCTGATCCGCGCCGATTTCGATCCGCCGGCGCTGGCGCAGGCCTATGCCAAGGGTGGCGCTGCCTGTCTTTCGGTGCTGACCGACGCACCGTCCTTCCAGGGCGCGCCGGAATTTCTCACCCGGGCGCGAGCCGCCGTCGCGCTGCCGGCGCTGCGCAAGGATTTCCTGTTCGATCCCTATCAGGTCTACGAAGCCCGCGCCTGGGGCGCGGATGCCATCCTGATCATCATGGCCAGCGTCGACGACGCCCTGGCGAGCGAGCTTGAGGCAACGGCATTCGAACTCGGCATGGATGCGCTGATCGAGGTGCATGATGAGGCCGAGACGTTGCGCGCGCTAAAACTGTCGTCGCGGCTGATCGGTATCAACAACCGTAATCTGCGCACATTCGAGACCAGCCTCGACACTTCAGTGCGGCTGGCGAAGATGGTTCCGGCCGACCGCTTGCTGGTCAGCGAGAGCGGTATTTTCTCGCATGACGACTGCCTCAGGCTGCAAAAGAGCGACATCGGCACTTTTCTTGTCGGCGAGAGCCTGATGCGGCAACAGGACGTCACCACCGCGACGCGCTTGCTTCTGACAGGCAAGGCTTTGGCCGAGGCTATCTGACGAT
>NZ_RZPF01000994.1:0-1721 GCF_004022735.1 Mesorhizobium sp. M7A.F.Ca.AU.001.01.1.1 | reverse complement strand
GCCGCTCTGGCTGCATCTGCTGGTCTGGATTCCGCTGGCTGTCGTGCTGTGCCTGGCGGCGCTGAGGCTGATCAAAGGCGTGCTGCTGACGCTGCAATACCGCAACAAGGCGGCCGAAGGCCGGTTGGATCGCGGCGAATGAGCGAGGCAACCGTTAAAGCCGATGGCCGATCGCGGCCTAGGACGGCATTGCTGCTCGGCCTTGGCCTTGTGCTGTTCCTGATCCTGCTGGCGCTCGGCACCTGGCAGGTGCAGCGCCTTTATTGGAAGGAAGGCCTTCTGCAGACCATCGACCAGCGCACTCATTCAGCGCCGCGGCCGCTGGCCGAGGTCGAGAAAGAATTCGCAGCCACCGGGGACGTCGATTATACGCCCGTCGCCGTCACCGGGACGTTCCTGCATCAAGGCGAACGGCATTTTTACGCGACCTGGGAGGGTGATGCCGGCTTCAATGTCTACACGCCGCTGGCGCTCGACGACGGCCGCTTCGTCCTGATCAATCGCGGCTTCGTGCCTTACGATCTGAAGGACGCCGCCAAGCGCGCCAAGGGACAGGTGACCGGCAGAGTGACGGTCACGGGGCTCGCTCGCAACCCCCTGCCAGCAAAGCCGTCGATGATGCTGCCCGACAACGATGTGGCGAAGAACATCTTCTACTGGAAGGACCGCGACGTCATGGCGGCGAGCGCGGGCCTGCCGGCTGGGTTCACGCTGGTGCCGATCTTCATCGACGCAGACAAGACGCCAAATCCAGGCGGATTGCCGGTTGGCGGCGTCACCATCATCGACCTGCCGAACAGCCATCTGCAATATGCCGTCACCTGGTACGGGCTTGCCGCCACGCTCGCCGCCGTGCTCATCCTGCGGCTTCGCCGCCCCGCGAAAGAGGAATGAATGCGAGCGACGCCCCCTTTCTACCGATGCCCTTGACAGGGCAGGGGTGCGCACCTCATTTCGGCTTTGATCAACCGGCCCGGATTTAATGCTTCAGACAACCACCAAACCACCTCTGACGATCCGGCTCTGCCAGCCGCGCGGTTTTTGCGCCGGTGTCGACCGTGCCATCCAGATCGTCGTGCTGGCGCTGAAGAAATATGGCGCGCCGGTCTACGTCCGCCATGAAATCGTGCACAACCGCTACGTCGTCGAGGGGCTGCAAAGCCTTGGCGCCGTCTTCATCGAGGAACTCTCCGAGATCCCGGCCGAACATCGGCAGTCGCCCGTCGTGTTCTCGGCGCATGGCGTGCCGAAATCGGTGCCGGCGGATGCGAAGGCGCGCAATCTCTTCTATCTCGATGCCACCTGCCCGCTGGTGTCGAAGGTCCACAAGCAGGCGATGCGCCATCAGCGGCTCGGCCGTCATGTGCTGTTGATTGGTCACGCCGGACATCCCGAGGTGATCGGCACCATGGGCCAGCTCCCGGACGGAGCGGTGACCCTGATCGAAACCGAAGCCGATGCCGCAAAGCTCTCGCCCACCGATCCGCAGGCGCTAGGCTTCGTTACCCAGACCACATTGTCGGTCGAGGACACCGCCGGCATCATCCGCGCCTTGCAGGATCGCTTTCCGGCGCTGCAGGCGCCAGCGGCGGAATCGATCTGCTATGCCACCACCAACCGCCAGGAAGCCGTCAAGGACACCGCGCCGGGCGCCGATCTCTATCTGATCGTCGGCGCGCCGAATTCCTCCAATTCGCGACGACTTGTCGAAGTGGCGGAGC
>NZ_RZPF01000993.1:0-1723 GCF_004022735.1 Mesorhizobium sp. M7A.F.Ca.AU.001.01.1.1 | reverse complement strand
GGCTGGCGAAAGCATGTTCCGCGGCCTCCTCGGGCGTCGCGCCAAATCCCAGCGCCAGCAAAGCCTTGGTCCTGGCCGCGGAAAAGCCGATCTCGCCGGTCAGCGCGACATTGCCGTCCTCGGCCCGCTGGTACGCAGCATCGAGCTCACCTGTGTTGTGCAGTTGCTGCCAACCGTCGGAAAAACCGACATAGCCGGCCGAGCCGGTCCGCCAGGGCAGCGACGAGGCCAGCGCCAGGCAGGAGCCGCGCCCCGAGGCGAACAGCACGGGCTTTCCCTCGTGCTCGCCGACCCAGGCGGTGTTGCCCATGCCGGCATTGACCAGATGCGGCGCCAGAAGCGCGTAGACGCGATAATCGTCAGCGACGCCCCTCAGCGCCGTGAAGGTGATTTCCTGCAGCAGCGCCGGGCGCGCCGGATCGGCGAGGATGCGCTTTTCGATCCGCCAGGCGCCGTCGTTCGCCGTGTTGACCAGCCGGTAGGCGGGTACGCCGTCCTCGAACGGTTCGATGCTGTGCGTGGCAGCGCGCTTCTCTTCCGAGAAATAGCCGGCGGCGCCGGTGACGATGAGGCCGAGGTCGCGGGTGCAGGCACTGTCGACGCGCGGATAGTAGATTTCGTTGAGCATGCCGTGGCTGATCGTGAACCAGATCCGGCCGGCCGGCGAAAGCGACGTTCCGACGCCGCTCTTGGCGCTTGACGTCCAGCGCGCCGGAATTCCCGGGGCGCCCGGAGCAACGTTTTGCGTCACTGGCATTCTGTTTCGGTCTCCTGGCCTCCTCCCTAGACCAGGACGCGAACCCTTTACAATCATTGCACCGCAAGTTGATCGGCGCCGACGGCAGGGCAACGAACTAGGGCTAACGGGTTTCTTCGGAGCTTTCGTCTGCGCTGACGGAGCAGCAAATGAAAAACCCGCCAGTGCGGCGGGTCACCGGCGCAAATCAGCACCATGGACGAAAATGTACCATAGCTGAGCTCACCGAGTCAAGAAAAAATTCCTATGACCAAAGGCACCGTCGTTGACAGCGGCGGCGGCATGCGTCCACTATTTCCCGGCACGGGAGGATCGTGAAAGCAATGGCGGAAGTGTCCCTGGTCCTGATCGACCGGCTGCTGGCGATATCGCGGGCGCTTGCCGGCCATATCGATCCCGGCACGGCGTTCCGCGCGACAGCCATCGAGATCGGCTCGCTCATCCCGCACGACCACATGGATCTGGCGGTGCTGTCGCATGATGGGCGCCGGCACGCCTGTTACGAAGCCGGCTTCCACACCAGCTGGAGCGAGCTTGCCCAGCATCCGCTGCCGACCGAAGTCAGCCCGATCCGCTCGGTGCTGTGGGGCGAAGTCCCCTATCTGCTCGCCGACGACGCGCTGAGCGACGAGCGGTTCCATTTCGCCACCGCTATCGATGGTCCGATCTTCGCCGCCAGGCTGCGCAGCCGCATCGTCGTGCCGCTCAGGGCGCGCGGCGGCATCATCGGCGCGCTCAACATCAGCCGGCACGAGGTCGACTGCTACACGCTTGCCGACGTCGCGGTCGCGCAGCAATGCGCCGACCTGATCGCGCCCTACATCTTCGCGCTGATCCAGACCGAGGAGGCGCGCCGCGCCATGCTGGCCGAGAGCGAGGCGCGAAATCGCGTCGAGCTGCTGCGCGTCGGCGCCTCGCAATTGACCGAAGGCATGGAGCGCGAACGCCGGCGCATGGCCATGGACC
>NZ_RZPF01000992.1:0-1747 GCF_004022735.1 Mesorhizobium sp. M7A.F.Ca.AU.001.01.1.1 | reverse complement strand
CTGTTCGACCTGAACGACCAGGCAACGAAAAAGAACCCGGACCAGGTCGCCTGCATCGATTTCGATCCTGGTCTCGACGCTCAGGATTTCGATCAGAAAACCGTCTCGAAAACGCTGAAACTGTCTGAGAAGCAGGATGGCGACAACGCACAGGTCACGGCATCCTTCAGCCTGTTTCCGGAAGGCGATGATTCCAAACGTGAAATGCTCTGGTCGCTCAAGAAGATCGACGGCAAGTGGAAGATATCGGACATCGCTTCCAAAACCAGCGACTGGACGCTCAGCGCGCTGGAATGCATGGCCGGCCAGACGCCGGAGTGAAGCGATGGCCCACCGCCGGTTCGTGGCACTGTCGGGTGTGTGCCTGCTGGCGGCTCTGAGCGGCGCCGCCGCGCAAGGCTTGTTGGGTGCGCCGCCGGCAAACGCCCCGGCCGACACCCAGCCGAGCGACAGCGCTGCACCGCCCGCAAATGCGCCGGGCGGAGCGGCAGAACCGGCCACGCCGCCGGTTGGATGGTCGCCGGCCGAAGCCGCGCCCGCCGCACCGATCCAGCCGGGCTCGCCGACCGCCGTTGTGCGGCCGTTTTACGATCAGGTCGGGCTGGAGATCGATCCGGCCGAGCGAAGCCATTTCATCGATCCAGCCAAAACCGTGCTCGACAAGAGCGACGCCTTGCGCAAATCCGGGCAGGGCGAGTGCCTCGACCCCAACATGGCGCTCGACAATGCCGATTACGACAAGGCCGAGATAGACAAGAGCCTGAAGACGCTCGAGGCGATCAACGGTGACCAGGCCAAGGTCATCGTCGCCTTCGTCATATCGGGCAACCCGCACCGGCTGGAATGGAAATTCAAGAAGGTCGATGGCGACTGGAAGATCACGGACCTGTTGTCGGTGACCGGCGAATGGGCACTCAGCCAATATCAGTGCGAATGATGGGCGAGCTCAACCCCGCCCGCGATAGGGCGCCACCCCGGTGTCGGGGAGCCAGGCGCCTTCCGGCGGAGCGCCGGTTTGCCAGAACACATCGATCGGAATGCCGCCGCGTGGATACCAATAGCCGCCTATGCGCAACCACAGCGGCTTGGTTGCCGCCACGATGCGGCGGCCGATCATGACGGTGCAGTCTTCATGGAAGGCGCCATGGTTGCGAAACGAGGTCATGAACAGCTTGAGCGACTTCGATTCCACCAGAGCCGCATCGGGTGCGTAGTCGATGACGATATGGGCGAAGTCCGGTTGGCCGGTGACCGGGCACAGCGAGGTGAATTCCGGGCAGGTGAAGCGCACGATCGCCGGCGGCCCGTCGCCGCGCGAAAACGGTACGGTCTCCAGAACCGCTGCTTCGGGGCTTTGTGGCGTCTCGACGTGCGCACCGAGCTGGGTGAGAGTTTTGGTATCGATCATGGGCCCAATCCTTGTCGCATGCGCCCGGAGTGCGTGCGGGACGACATGCTTGAAAACGAATTTTGCCGCTCATTAGCACAATTTGAAACCGCAGGAAGACGATGACCTCCAACGATCCGCTTCTCCAGCCCTACCAGCTCAAACATCTGACGCTGAAGAACCGGGTCATGTCGACCAGCCATGAGCCGGCCTATTCCGAGGACGGCATGCCGAAACAGCGATACCGGCTCTACCATGCCGAGAAGGCCAAGGGCGGTATGGCGCTGACCATGACCGCCGGCTCGGCGATCGTCTCGCGCGACAGCCCGGCCGCTTTCGGCAATCTGCATGTCTATGACG
>NZ_RZPF01000991.1:0-1753 GCF_004022735.1 Mesorhizobium sp. M7A.F.Ca.AU.001.01.1.1 | reverse complement strand
GTATCAGGCCTCGTGCGCTCAGACCGCCGCCGACGTCCCGTCGCCCGGCACCGAAACATTTCGGGGTCCCGACATAACCAGCCTCGCAACACCCACCGAGTATCCTCGGCCGATCGTGCTCCTAGCGACGATCTATGCGTCGACGGTCCTGGGGGTAACGCTGCTTCTGGCGGCGGCGGTCTGAGCGCACGAGGCCTGATACCGCTCTCTGAAAGCCCGTGTCTCCGGTATAAACCGTAACCTATGTGTCCGGAACGGACCGAAAGGCTTTGGCGATCCCGACAGGATTCGAACCTGTGACCATCGGCTTAGAAGGCCGGTGCTCTATCCAGCTGAGCTACGGGACCGCTGGCCGGCCCTTGGGCCGGCTGGATATTCTGGCGCCGGGCGCCGTTCAATGCGTCCAGGGCGTCCTGCGGTCATAGCGGAAATTCTCCGCATAGGAAATCTGGCGGCGCTTGGTCTCTTTCGGCTCTTCGACGCGGAAAGCGAGCCCTTGCTTTTCGGCGTAGGCGACCGCCTCTTCGCGCGTGTCGAAGCTAAGCCTGATCTGGCTTCTCATGTCTGCCGACGTCGTATAGCCCATCAGCGGGTCGATCTTCTTGCGCGACTCGGGATCGAATTCCAGCACCCAGTAACCGGTCTTGGCCTTGCCGGACTGCATCGCGGTTTTGGCTGGGCTGAAAATGCGCGCGGACATGGCCACCTCGTTGTTGTGCAAGGCAGCATCGCCACCCTTCGCCCGTCATTACTGCGCAATGCGCACGGCGGCAAGGTTTTTGCTCTCGCAGGTTTTTGCACTTGCCATGCACCACCGAAATGAATAGGCAACAGACCGTTCGGAGTGTAGCGCAGCCTGGTAGCGCATCTGGTTTGGGACCAGAGGGTCGGGAGTTCGAATCTCTCCACTCCGACCATCCCCCCACAGCCCAATGCCCGGCGCAGCCATACGGTTCACTTGCTGCGGCACCGGCCGTGTGTCCGGCAGCCGCGGGCGGTTCGGCAAACAGGGGGGTCAGATGCTTGGAATCGATGCCTGGGTGTCGCTTTTCGGACCGGCCTACTTTGCCTATGCCGGCATAACGGTTCCGGTCATGGTGACGTGGGCAATTGCCTGCGCCGCACTGGCGATGTGGAATAACCGTGAAAGCCGCAGACAGGCGAGGCAGGCCCCGGGCGCCGTGGTCTCCCGCTCCTGGCGTGTCAGTATCGGGATGTTTGTGCTGGTCGCCGCCGGCTATATCGCCGCTCACTCTGCCGTCTATCTCGCAGTCCGTCATTTCGCCAGAATGTGGCTCTGATCGCCAGAATGTGGCTCTGAGACCGGCCTCTCAGGCTCAGATCTCGAACTCGCCCTGCCCTTCATCCATGGCACTGACGGTTTCGGCTGCCAGCGCCCTGGTGATCGGCGTCTTGCGTTCGAGCGCGGTCCGGTCGAGCCGCTCCACCACGCGCATCGCTGTCGCCAGCGAGCGCTCGATGCGGCGGACCAGATATTGCACGACATGCGGTTCGACCTCGATCTGACGGTCGGCGAAGAGTTTTGTGATGACGCCTGCCAGCAGGAGATCGTCGGGCTCATGAATTTCGACTGTCGCAGCCGCCTTCAGCCGCGAGGCAAGATCAGGCAGGCCAACACCCCAGGCCGAGGGAAAGCGGCGCGCCGTCAGAAGCAGTTGCGAGCCGGCACCACGCACCGCATTGATCAGATGGAACAGGCCTTGTTCGTCAACCGTCCCGGTATCGACATCGT
>NZ_RZPF01000098.1:0-12316 GCF_004022735.1 Mesorhizobium sp. M7A.F.Ca.AU.001.01.1.1 | reverse complement strand
GCGCCCGGGGTCGCCGGGTCGATCTCGACATTGGCATCGGGATAGAGTGTGGTGGCGAAGCTCGAGGATTTTTTCGCGCGCGCTCCGTCGGGTCCATAAGCGAGATTGACAGTGTTGGAGGCCAGCGTGACCGTCTTCAGCCGGTTGGCCTCGTCCCAGACCAGTGTGCGGCTGCCATCGGAGGTGAGGTTGCCATTGGCATCATAGGCCATAGCATTGGCGCCGACCGAGGTTGGCGCATGCGGACGAGCAGCACTTGCCGCGGGATAGATATAGGTGCCGGCGACACGGGTACGCGAGGTCAGATTGTCGTTGGCGGCATAGACAAAGCTTTCGCTGAGCGCGGTGTTGCCCAGATTGCTGCTTGCCGTCAGCCGGTCGGCATTGTCATAGCCATAGGTCCAGCTGTCCGAAGCCGTCAGCCCCGTGGTGCCGGTGATGCGGCCAAGGCTGTCACGCGCGTACTGATCGTCGAGCAGGATGGTGGCGCCTCGTGCCGTGGTGACACGCGTCAGCCAGCGCCGCGTCGGCGAATAGGTGAACGAGGTCTTCACACCGTTCGAATAGGTGATCTCCTTGGTCTGGCCATCGGCCTCGTAAATGGTCGAGGTGATGAAGCCGGGGGCGGAGGCGAGCTTGTTGCCGGCGGTGTATTGCAGGCGGTTCGCGTTCGAACCGAAGTCGAGCTGAACAGGAAAGTACTGGACATATACGTTCTGGCCGGAGCCGTCGTGGACGTTGAACGTATAGTTGGTGATCCCCGCGATCGTGGCATCCTGGCGAGCAACCTTGCCGAGGCCGTCATAATTGTAGAGCTGGACGGCAGCCGCGTTTTCCGAGCGGGTCAGCTGGCCGATGTTGTAGTAACCCGACGCCGCCTGGTCGTAGGTGTTCTGGGTCAGCGTCACCGGGCTGCCGCCTGCTGCCGTTGCCGTCTTCAGCGTCAGCCGGTCCATCTGGTCGTAGGCGAGCGTTGTGACCGTGCCTCGGGCGTCGGTCTGGCTGATAAGGCGGTTGGCGGCGTCATAGACATAGGTCCAGGTGCCGAGATCGGGATCTGACGCCGACAGCCGGTTGCCGAGCAGATCGTAGCTGTAGCTCCAGCTCGAACCGCCGGGATCGGTGACGCCGATCAGCCGGCCGAGCAGGTCGTAGCTGCGGCCCTCCGGCAGATTGAGGCCACCGACGTCGCGGACAATGGCGGCGATATCGCCGTGTGTCGTCCATGCTGTCTTAGTCGGATGGCCAAGCTCGTCCGTCATCGTCACCGCATTCAGCCGTGGGTTGACGCCGGTTCCCGTGGCCAGTTCGTTCAAGTAAGTGCGCTGGCTTGAATCCGGATTGACCGTCTTCACCAGCCGGTCGGCCCAGTCGTAGCTGTTGGTGGTCCACTGTGCCGTCTCACCGACGAACCTCGGGAAGGCGGTACGCAGCACATTGCCGCGAAGATCGTAGTCGGTCTCGGCAATGCGTCTTGCACTGGCCGCCGTCTCTCCGGGGGTTTCCACGCGATAGACCCGGCCAAGCCCGTCATAGAAGGAGCGGGTAAAATCCTCGCCGGCGCCCCCACTCGCGCCATTGGGCAGCGGGGTGTACTTGACCAGCGCCTGTGTCGCCGGATTGCCCTCGTTCTCGAAGCGCGTCTTGGTATAGGCGCCGGTGACGCTCTGAGAGACCTGATAGGGCCGGCAGAAGGCGTCATAAGTAAAGGTTTTGACGAGACCATTCGGGTCTGTCTTCGTTGCCGGCAGGCCGCACACGGCATTGTAGGTGGCGGTCGAAACAAAGCGCGCGTCGGCGACCTGTCCGCGGGAGGACGCGCTCCTTTCAAGACGATCGGAATAGCGCGTGAGAAGTGATCAGGCCAGCAAATGCGCCAGCAGCGCCCTTAGTTGGGCCGGCTTCAGCGGCTTGCGCATCAGTTCGATGCCGCCGGAGCGGGCGGCCTTGGCGACGGCTTCCGAACTGTCGGCGGTGACGATCAGCGCCGGCACGGCGCGGCCGAGATAGTCGCGGACTTCGGCGATGGTCGTGGTGCCGAGATCGCCGCCGTCGAGATGCTGGTCGGCAATGACGATGTCGGGCACCCAGTCGGTGTCGCCAAGCATGTCGAGCGCATCGTCGGTCGAGGTCGCGGCCCGCACCAGGCATTGCCAGCGTTCGAGCAGGAAGGTCATGGCTTGCAGCACTTCGATATCGTTCTCGACCAGCAGCACCTTGGTGCCGAACAGGCCATAGCCGCGCGGCCGTTCCATGTCGGCAACGCTGGCGATGGCATCGGCTGGCGCACCGATGCCGACGGGTACATCGATGTGGAAGATCGTGCCGCGTCCGACCTTCGACGAGAATGTCACGGGATGACCGAGCGCGCTGGCCATGCGGCGCACGATGGCGAGCCCGAGCCCGAGACCGCCACCGTCCAGTTCGGCATTGGCCGGCGAGGTGCCGCGGCGGAACTCCTCGAACACCGCCTCGCGCTGGTCGTCGGGAATGCCGCAGCCCGTGTCGGCGACGTCGATGCGGATGGTGTCGCCGCGATGCCTGGTGCCGACAAGCACGCCGCCCGAGCGTGTATAGCCCAGCGCGTTGGAGAGAATGTTCTGCAGGATACGGCGCAGCAGCGTGCGGTCGGAGCGGACCACGGCATGGACCGGCCGGAATTTCAGCGACAGGCCTTTCATCTCCGCCACCGGCAGGAAATCCGAGCGGAGCGACGAGAACAGCGCCTCCAGGCTGACGTCGCTTATGTCGGGCTGCACCACGCCGGCATCGAGCTTGGAGATGTCGAGCAGGGTTCGCAGCAGGTCCTCCATCGTCTCCAGCGAGCGCTCGACCTGCCGCACCAGTTTCTTGCCCTCGTCGCTGGTCTGAACTTCGGCGAGCGCCGAAACCGAAAGGTGGGCGGCATTCAGCGGCTGCAGCACGTCGTGACTGGCAGCGGCGAGGAAACGGGTTTTTGACAGGTTCGCCAGTTCGGCGTTTTCCTTGGCGGCACTGAGGTCAATGTTCGACTGCTCCAGCCGCCGCAAGGTCGAGTGAAGTTCCTCGGTACGTGTACGCACCCGGTTTTCCAGCGAGATCGTGGTCTGGAACAGCGAAAAGGCGTTGCCTTGCTGGTCCATCGAGCGCTCGACGCGGCTGACCAGTGCCGCGTTGATCTTCTTCAGCTTTTCAAGATCGTTTATGTCCCTCAGCGGCATCTTGTTGCGCCGTCCTATTCCGCCGCCTGGCGCTCGCCGAAGGCGATGCCGGTGAAAGTCTGGTTCAGATGCATCGACCGGTACTGTTCGCCATAGGTGCCGAAACCGATGACATTGTTGACCCGGTAGAGTTCCGAGATTTCGCGAAACACCTGCCGATTGCGTGCGTCCAGCCGGCGCAGCACGCAGTCGAAGCCGAGGATCATGTCGATACCGCCAAGCCTCTCCTCGACGTCGCGCAGGGCGGCGCGCGTCGATTCGACCATGTCCTTGGGCTGAGCGATCGACAGCACGACGCCATCGTCTATGGCGCAGAAGAACGACAGCGAGCCGTCGGCATGCATCTTCTGGATCGACCGGCAATAATATTGTCCGCCCACCTTCACCACCACGGGATGCGAGGCGAAGCTCAGTGGCGTCAGCATCTGCGCGACGATACCGACGGACGCGGCATATTCCTGCGCCGCATTGGTGGCGTTGAACTCGCGCACGATGCGGTGATCTGGATCGGAAGCCGTCACCACCAGTTTCTCATCGGTGGGAACGAAATTGTCGGTCTTGAAGACATGGAAGGGAATTTCGGTCGATATCAGCACGATGATGGCGCTGTCGGAGGTGACCTTGCCGTTCGAGATCAGGCGCGTCGTCTCGAATTTCAGATCGTCGCCGGCGGAGCCGCCAAGCAGCGGAATGTCATCGAGACCCCAGTGGATGGCTGAACTCACCGCTTCTTCGGCATAGGAGAGCCCGTCGATGAAGCAGAGCGCGAAAGTGCCTTTGGTCCGATCGCAACCGAGGCGCGCGCGCAGCGATCGCCGCAGGGTCTCGACCTCGCCGGTGATCCTGTCCATACCCGACGAGGACAGATTTTCGACCATCACGCTGACGGCGGTAAACGCGGGGGACGGAAGCAGCATGGCCAGCACATGACCATCCTCGAGACCTTGCGGCGTGATCTCGCCGGCAGTCGAGCAGCCGGCGTGGTGGAGCGCCGGCGCGTGGGTCATGAGCGCCTGGGAAAGGGCGCTGGCTTCGACCAGGCTCTGGGAAAAGAACAGCAGGGCAAAGCCCGCGTCGATGGCGGCTGCTTCCAGTGCGATCGCCTTGGCGAACGCCTCCATGTCGGGCTCGTCCGTGGTGAGCGCCGACAGGCCGCATGCATAGCGCGTCTGTGAATTGGCCAGCGATGTTCTCCGCATTTCCTCCGACGCTTTTTTGTGCGCGGCTGTTTTAAATGCTTCTGGCGCGCGGGCGTCGACCGACATTGTTGCCTTCAATCGGCGGTTTGGCAATGGGGCCACCGGCACCGCATGTTTGGGGGCGGCCATGACCGAAAGTACAATGTGCCGCGTTTGCGACGTGCTGTTTTTTGTCCGATGTGCGGTGTACCAATAACGCATGGCCGATGCGCCAACGCCGCGTTGGCAACGTGATGACCAAGGTTGATACCCAGGGAGGGACCATGTCGGACGTTTCGTTGATGGTGAACGGAAAGCGGGTCAGCGGTGCTGCCGAGGACCGAACACTTCTGGTTCACTTCCTGCGGGAAAATCTCGGCCTTACCGGCACGCATGTCGGTTGCGACACCTCGCAATGCGGTGCCTGCGTCGTCCACGTCGACGGCAAGGCGGTCAAATCCTGTACGATGCTCGCGGTGCAGGCCTCCGGCTCGACCGTGTTGACGATCGAGGGCCTGGCAAATGGCGCCGACCTGCATCCGGTGCAGGCCGCCTTCAAGGAACATCACGGGCTGCAGTGCGGCTTCTGCACGCCGGGCATGATCATGACGGCGACCGACATGATCGGCCGCCACCCCGAAGGGCTCGACGAGGCGACGGTGCGTGCCGAGCTCGACGGCAACATCTGCCGCTGCACCGGCTACCACAACATCGTCAAGGCGATCCTCGCCGCATCGACGACGATGAAGGGGTCGAAGGGTAAGGCGAAACAAGCGGCTTGAACGAGGCAGTAGGGCAATAAGGCAGTAGGGCAGTAGGGAATCGGAGCCAATTTTTCCCTACTGCCGTACTGCCCTACTCACCTACTCCCCTACAATCTCGGGAGGAATTTCTGATGGGCATTGAAGGTGTTGGCGCTCGGGTCGCGCGCAAGGAAGACAAACGATTCATCACGGGCGCCGGCCGCTATGTCGACGACATGGTGGTTCCCGGCATGAAGCACGCCGCCTTCGTGCGCAGTCCGCACGCGCATGCGCAGATCAAGAAGATCGATGTGAAGAAGGCCCAAGGCATGCCCGGCGTCATCGGCGTGCTGACCGGCAAGGAACTCAAGGCCGATGGCATCGGCAATCTCATCTGCGGCTGGATGATCCACTCCAAGGACGGCTCGCCGATGAAGATGGGGGCATGGTCGCCACTCGCCTTCGACCGGGTCCGTTATGTCGGTGACGCCGTCGTCATTGTCGTCGCCGAGACCAAGGGGCAAGCGCGTGACGCCGCCGAGGCGGTCGAGATCACCTACAAGGAGTTGAAGGCCGTCGTCGACGCCTCCAAGGCGATGGACAAGGGTGCGCCGCAGATCCACCCCGAAGCGGACAACAATCTGATCTTCGACTGGGACATCGGCAATGCCGACGACACGGATGCGGCCTTCGGGAAGGCAGCCCATGTCGTCAAGATGGACATCATCAACAATCGGCTGGTGCCTAACGCCATGGAGCCGCGCGCCGCACTTGGCCATTACGACAAGGCCGAGGATCACTACACCTGCTGGACGACCTCGCAGAACCCGCATGTGGCGCGGCTGGTGATGAGCGCCTTCTACAATGTCGCGCCGGAAAACAAGCTGCGCGTGATCGCGCCCGATGTCGGCGGCGGTTTCGGCTCGAAGATCTACATCTATCCCGAAGAGATCGTCTGCCTGTGGGCGTCGAAGAAGACCGGGGTGCCGGTCAAATGGGTGGCTGACCGGACCGAGAGTTTTCTGACCGACGCGCATGGCCGCGACCATCACACCCATGCTGAAATGGCCTTCGACAAGGACCACAGGATCCTCGGCCTGAAGGTCGAAACCCAGGCCAATCTTGGCGCCTATATGTCGCTGTTTTCGTCGGCGACGCCTACCTACCTCTATGCGACGCTGCTGTCGGGCCAGTACAATATCCCGGCCATCCACGCCAATGTGAAGGCGATCTATACCAACACCGCGCCCGTCGATGCGTATCGCGGGGCAGGGCGGCCGGAAGCGACCTTCGTCATGGAGCGCATGATGGAGACGGCGGCCCGCCAGTTCGGCGTCTCGCCGGCCGAGCTGCGGCGCAAGAACTTCGTCACAGCGTTTCCGCATCAGACGCCGGTCATCATGTGCTATGACGCCGGCGACTATGCCGCTTCGCTCGATGCGGCAATGAAGGCGTCGGATTATGCCGGCTTTGCCAAGCGCAAGGCCGCCGCCGCCAAGAAGGGGCTGCTGCGCGGCATTGGCATGAGCTGCTACATCGAAGCCTGCGGCATCGCCCCGTCTGCTGCCGTCGGCTCGCTCGGCGCCGGTGTCGGCCTTTGGGAATCGGCGGAAGTGCGCGTCAACGCGGTCGGCACGATCGAGGTGCTGACTGGCTCGCACAGCCACGGCCAGGGCCATGAGACGACCTTCGCGCAACTGGTCAACGAGCGCTTCGGCGTGCCGCTCGATTCGGTCTCGATCGTGCATGGCGACACCGACAAGGTGCAGATGGGCATGGGCACCTATGGCTCGCGCTCGGGTGCAGTCGGCATGTCGGCCATCGTCAAGGCCCTCGACAAGGTCGAGGCCAAGGCCAAGAAGATCGCGGCACACCTGCTCGAAGCCGACGAAGGCGATATCGTCATCGAGAATGGCGCGCTGAAGGTCGCCGGCACCGACAAGAACGTGCCGTGGTTCCAGATGGCGCTGGCCGCCTACACTGCCCACAACCTGCCGGGCGGCATGGAGCCCGGGCTGAAGGAGACGGCGTTCTACGATCCGTCGAATTTCACCTTCCCGGCGGGCTGCTATATCTGCGAGGTCGAGGTCGACCCGGAAACCGGCGTCACCGAGATCGTCCAGTTCGTCGCTGCCGACGATTTCGGCAACATCATCAACCCGATGATCGTCGAAGGCCAGGTGCATGGCGGGCTGGCGCAAGGCATCGGCCAGGCGCTGCTCGAAGGCGCCCATTATGACAATAGCGGCCAGCTTTTGACCGCGAGCTACATGGACTACACCATGCCGCGCGCCGGCGATCTACCGTCGTTCAAGGTCTCGACCTCGAACACGCCATGCCCGGGCAATCCGTTGGGGATCAAGGGCTGCGGCGAGGCCGGCGCCATCGGCTCGCCGCCGGCGGTGATCAACGCCCTCACCGACGCCATCGGCAGCAACGATCTTGCCATGCCGGCTTCGCCGTCCACCGTCTGGGCCGCGATCCGCGCAACGAAACACTGAAAGCGAATAGCGAATAGGGAGTAGCGAATAGGGAAGAGAAGGCGGTGCGACTGGATAGTTCCTATTCGCTATTCGCTACTCCCTATTCGCCCATTCACCCAAGGGAGAATTCCATGTACGCAGTCAACTATCACCGCGCCGCCTCGGTCGCCGATGCTGCCAAGCTGGTCAAGACAGGCGACGCCAAGCTGCTTTCGGGCGGTATGACGCTGATCCCGGCGATGAAGACGCGGCTTGCCGCGCCGTCAGACCTTGTCGACCTGTCGCGGATCACGGAGCTGCAGGGCGTCAAGGTCTCGGGCAAGACCGTCACCATCGGCGCCGCGACCACGCATCACGCCGTTGCCAATGACGAGAAGCTGAAGAAGGCCTGTCCGGCGCTTGCCCATCTGGCGTCACTGATCGGCGATCCGGCGGTGCGCCATAAGGGGACGATCGGCGGCTCGATCGCCAACAACGACCCGGCGGCCGATTATCCGGCGGCGCTCCTGGCGCTGGGCGCCACCATTATCACCAACAAGCGCGAGATCGCTGCCGACAAGTTCTTCAAGGGTCTGTTCGAGACCTCGTTGAAGGAAGGCGAGATCGTCACCGCCGTCACCTTCACCGCGCCGGCCAAGGCGGCCTATGAAAAGTTCCGCAATCCGGCATCGCGCTACGCCATCGTCGGCGTGTTCGTTGCCAAGGGCAAGGATGGCGTCAGCGTCGCCGTCACTGGAGCCGGCGATGACGGCGTCTTCCGCTCGAAGGAGATCGAGGCAGCATTGGCCAAGAATTTCGCGGCCTCGGCACTGGAAGGTGTGAAAGTGCCGGCGAAGAATCTGATGACCGACATCCATGCCTCGGCCGATTATCGCGCCAATCTGATCGCGGTGATGGCCAAGCGCGCGGTTGCGGCAGCCAACGCCTGAGAAACTGTTTGGAAACTCTACTCCGGCGGCCATCTGATGGCGTTTTCTGTGCTTCCGGTGCTCACGTACCAAAAGTACGCTCCGCTCCGGTTCTCGAAACCACCACCTATGACTCGCCAGGGCGAGTTTCGAAACAGTTTCTAATACGATCAGTCGCAGACAAGGAAAGGGGCCTCCGTGGCCCCTTTTCTCGTGCGGCGGCCTGCATCCGTTCAGTTGCTGATGGAATCGCTGCCGCACTGCTTGAAGCAAATCCCCGCCGAGCCGGAGGCCGGACCTGATCCGGCAGCAATCTCGCACTTGCACAAATCCATATTGCACTGCAATATGAACTAGGGCGGGAATGCGAGCTGGGTTCGAATTGTACCATCGTACCCTTCGCATGCCTATTGCGAGAGGATCGGCATGACCGACATTTCCGCGACGCATGTCGTTCCGTCCCGATCCGCCGCCGACAGATCAACCAGAACAAGACTGGCCTATCTCGACGGCTGGCGCGGGCTTTCGATCGCGCTGGTTCTGATCGGCCATTTCTTTCCGGTTCCGGGAATCAATCTTGGCGTGCTGGGCGTCGAATTCTTCTTCGTGCTCAGCGGCCGGCTGATGGGCGAGATCCTGTTCATCGAACGCTACCCGCTGAAAAAATTCTTCAAACGCCGCTTCTCCCGCATCTATCCGGCTCTTCTGGTCTTCGTAGTCGTCGCGATGATCGCGCTCTCCGGCACGTTCCTCGCCTTCAAATGGAAGGCCGCGCTGACGGCGCTGACATTCACCTACAATTATGCCGGCATTCTCGTGGCTCGGGCAGGGGCGCTCGACCATATCTGGTCGCTCTGCATCGAGGAGCACGCCTACATCATCCTGGCGCTGATCAGCGTCATCGTCTCAAGTCGCTCTCGCGTGGTCGTGCTGCTCCTGGCGCTGGCCTTGCTGGCCATGGCCAATGGCGCGGTTTCGTACTGGGTCTTGGGGATGGACTACGAAACCACTTATTGGCGCACGGATGTGCACATCGCGTCGATCCTCCTGTCGGCTTCGATCTGCCTGCTCAAGGCCGACGGCAGGCTGCCGGCGTTTTTGAGAGGCAAGCATGTGGCCCTGGTGGCAACGGTCTGTGCCGTTGTCCTGTTCCTGGATCGGGTGCCGACGCCGATGCACTATCTCTTCGCGGTGCCGCTGCTGGCTCTGGCCGTCAACGCACTCGATTTCAGCCCACGGTATTTTTCCGGATTGCTGTCGTCCTGGCCGATGGCGACGCTGGGGCTGTGGTCGTACTCGCTCTATTTATGGCAGCAGCCGTTCTACAAATTCGTCTATGAGCAAGGCAGCGCGCCGATACCGATGCTGGCCGCAGTCTTCGCTTGCGCGGCCTGCAGCTACTACCTCATAGAGCGCCCGGCGCGCGAATGGCTCAACCGCAACTGGTGAATGCCGTCGTGCCCGGCCAGATGATCGTGAGTGCAGGTGGAGGGATCGCGCTTCATAAGCAGACAGTCAATCAATTGTTTCTAATCTAACTTTCGGGAAAGCAATGACCTGCTTTGCGATATGGGCCAGTCTCATTAGACATTGGTCGTATGGCAGGCATTCCTTATTGCCTCGCCGGCTTACCCGCCTAGTTTGTTCGCAGGACACATCTGAGAAGATGGTTCGAAGACGCATCTGGGAGGATGGAATGGATACGACTGGGGAAAGGGCGGGCGGCTGGCTCGACCGCTCACGCACCGTCGCCGAGCCTGGCTTCAGCAGGTGGATGGTGCCGCCGGCGGCGCTCTGCATCCACCTTTGCATCGGCCAGGCCTATGCGTTCAGCGTTTTCAACTTGCCGATGTCTAAGCTGATCGGCATCACCGACTCGGCGCCCGACGACTGGAAATTGACCGGCCTCGGCTGGATTTTCTCGATCGCGATCCTGTTCCTGGGCATTGCGGCGGCGTTCGGCGGCGGCTGGCTGGATCGCGTCGGTCCGCGCAAAGCCATGGTCGCTTCTGCCTGTTGTTTCGGCGGCGGCTTCATTGTCTCGGCGCTCGGCGTCTATCTGCACCAATTGTGGATCATCTATCTCGGCTACGGCGTGCTGGGCGGCATCGGTCTCGGCCTCGGCTATATCTCGCCGGTCAAGACGCTGATCACCTGGTTTCCGGACCGGCCGGGCATGGCAACCGGCATGGCGATCATGGGCTTCGGCGGCGGCGCCTTCATCGCCTCGCCGCTGTCGGTTTATCTGATGAAGCTGTTTTCGACGCCTGAGCACATCGGCGTCGCCGAAACCTTCCTGGTGCTGGGCATCGTCTATTTCGTCTTCATGCTGATCGGCGCCGTTATCGTCAGGGTGCCGCCGGAGGGCTGGAGGCCTGCCGGATGGACGCCGCCGGCGGCACAGAATGCGATGGTGACGACGTCCAATGTCCATCTCGACGATGCGTTGAAGACGCCGCAGTTCTGGCTGCTGTGGGGCGTGCTGTGCCTTAATGTGACGGCAGGGATCGGCGTGCTCGGCCAGGCCTCGGCGATGAGCCAGGAGATGTTTCCGGGACGCATCACGCCTGCCGCTGCCGCCGGCTTCGTCGGCCTGCTGTCGATCTTCAACATGCTCGGCCGCTTCTTCTGGGCCTCGACCAGCGATTATATCGGCCGCAAGACAACTTATGCCATCTTCTTCGCGCTGGGTGTCGTCCTCTATGCGGCGGTGCCGTGGACCGGCCAGACCGGCAGCGTTTTCCTGTTCGTGCTGTTCTACGGGATCATCCTCAGCATGTATGGCGGCGGCTTCGCCACCATTCCCGCTTACCTGCGCGACGTCTTCGGCGTGCGTTACGTCGGCGCCATCCACGGCCGATTGCTGACCGCGTGGTCGGTGGCGGGCGTGCTTGGCCCGGTGCTGGTGAATTATATCCGGCAGTACCAGATCGACAGCGGCGTTGCGAAGGCCGACGCCTACACGGTCACCATGTACATCATGGCCGGCCTGCTGGTTGTCGGCCTCCTGCTCAACCTGATGATGCGGCCCGTCAATGCGCGCTTCCACATGAAGACCGAACCAGCGGTGGCTTAGAGTCAGTTCCATCCCGATAGAATCGGGATGGGCTCTATCTTATTGTTTGAGCATGATCTTTTCCGAAAACCGGAGTCCACTTTTCGGGATCAGCTCTGAGGAGACCGACCATGGCGCAAGACAACGAGAATTCGATCAAACTCACGCTGGCCTGGCTGCTGGTCGGCATCCCGTTGGTCTGGGGGTTCTGGATGACGCTGGTGAGTGCGACAGCCCTGTTCCAGTAGTCCTCATCTTCGTGCGCGGATCTGCCTGGTCTGTCAGGCGCTGATCTGCCTGACGTAATAGCGCACCGCTTTCTTGCCGCCATGGATAACGGCGTCGCCGGCCTCGACGAAGCCGAGCGCAGCGTGAAAGGCATCCGAGGCGGGGTTCGGCGGGGCGGTGTTGACTTCGCAGGTGACCAGCGTGTGGCCGGCGCGCTCAACATGGCCGAACAGGTCCTGATAGAGCCGGCGGGCGTGGCCGCGGCCGCGTGCGTGCGCCGCCACGACGACCCGGTCGACATAGACGAAGCGCTCATAGCGCTCGCGGAACCACAGGAAATTCGGGCTGTCGTAGCGGGCATCCTGGTCGAAGGTCATGATGAAGGCTTCGAGATCGCCGATGCGCCTGGTGTAAAATGCTTCGCCAAGCAGGAAGGACAGCCGCTCAGCCTCCAGCCACGACAGTTCGGCGGCATGCTCGTTGTTGAGCGCCAGGATCGCCGCTTCGTCTTGGGCCGATAC
>NZ_RZPF01000990.1:0-1753 GCF_004022735.1 Mesorhizobium sp. M7A.F.Ca.AU.001.01.1.1 | reverse complement strand
GTCTTCACGCTCACCTGCGCCGCGCCCTTGCTGTCGGTGATCAGGATGATCTTGCCGCCGCGCGCCGCCACTTCCTGCATGTTGGAAACGGTTTTCTCGAAGATCCGGTCATGCGGCGCGATGACGATGACAGGCATGTTCTCGTCGATCAGCGCGATCGGCCCATGCTTCAGTTCGCCGGCTGCATAGCCTTCGGCGTGGATGTAGGAGATTTCCTTGAGTTTCAACGCGCCTTCCATGGCCAGCGGGAAATTGGTGTCGCGGCCGAGATAGAGCACGTCCTTGTAGCGCGAGAGTTCGCGCGCGATCCGCTCGATCTGCTCTTCAAGCTTGAGCACCTGGTTGGCGTAGCGCGGCGCTTCCGAAAGCGCGCGCACCAGGGTTTTCTCCTGTTCCTTCGAAATCATACCGCGCGCCACGCCGGCGCGCACCGCAAGCGCGGCCAGCACGGAAAGCTGGCAGGTGAAGGCCTTGGTCGAGGCGACGCCGATCTCGGGTCCGGCAAGCGTCGGCAGCACGACGTCGGATTCGCGCGCCATGGTCGATTCGCGCACATTGACGATCGCGCCGATCTTCATGCCGGCTTTGCGGCAATAACGCAGCGAGGCCAGCGTGTCGGCGGTCTCGCCCGATTGCGAGATGAAAAACGCCGCATCGTTCTTCGACAGCGGCATTTCGCGGTAACGGAATTCGGAGGCGACATCGATGTCGACGGGCAGGCGCGCGTAGCGCTCGAACCAGTACTTGCCGATCAGGCCGGCCAGATACGCCGTGCCGCAGGCCGAGATCGCCAGCCGACCAATTTTGGCGAAGTCGAACGGCAGGTCGAGCGGCTTCGACACTCCGGAGACGAAATCCACGTAATGCGCCAAGGTGTGCGAGATCACCTCGGGCTGCTCATGGATTTCCTTTTCCATGAAATGGCGTCGGTTGCCCTTGTCGACCATGAAGCTGGTCGACAGCGACTGCTGGCGTTTGCGGTCGACCTTTGTGCCGTCAATGTCGAAGATGGTGACACCGCCACGGCGCACCACCGCCCAGTCGCCATCTTCCAGATAGGTGATCGAATTGGTGAACGGGGCGAGCGCGATGGCGTCGGAGCCCAGGAACATCTCGCCATCGCCATGGCCGACGGCCAAAGGCGGACCGTTGCGGGCGCCGACGATCAAATCCTCGTCGCCTTTGAACATGATCGCCAGCGCAAAGGCGCCTTCCAGCCGCTTCAGCGCCTGGTGCGCGGCTTCGACCGGCTTCAGCCCCTTGGCGAGTTCGCGGGCCACCAGATGCGCCACGACCTCGGTGTCGGTCTGCGACGAAAAAGAATAGCCGTCGCGGACCAGTTCGTCGCGCAGTTCGGCGAAATTCTCGATGATGCCGTTGTGGACGATGGCGACGCCGTCGGAAAAATGCGGATGCGCATTGCTCTCGTTGGGCACGCCATGCGTCGCCCAGCGCGTGTGGCCGATGCCGATCGTGCCATCGAGCGGCTCGTCCTTGAGCCGGCGCTCCAGGTTGATCAACTTGCCTTCGGCGCGGCGGCGGGCGAGTTCGCCACGCTCGATGGTCGCGACGCCGGCCGAATCATAGCCACGGTACTCCAACCGCTTCAGCGCATCGACGATGAGCGGCGCAACCTGCGAGTGGCCGACGATTCCAACGATACCGCACATGCAGAAAGCCCCCGATTCCCCGGAAAACCAGCGCTATTTAGGGATGGCCAGCCTGCCGTGGAAAGTCACATTGCATTTCGTCC
>NZ_RZPF01000989.1:0-1757 GCF_004022735.1 Mesorhizobium sp. M7A.F.Ca.AU.001.01.1.1 | reverse complement strand
TCGCGGAAGGCGAGGATCTTCGAGCGCTGCGTGATGGCGCGAGCCGCCGAAATCGCCATGATGTTCGCCTCGGTGCCCGAGTTGCAGAAGCGCACGCGCTCGATGGCCGGAAAACGGTCGACCACCGCGGCAGCCAGGCGCGCCTCATAGCGGTTGGGTGCGCCCAACATGATGCCACCCTGTATGACGTCCACAAGGGCCGCCGAAATCGCCTTGTCGGAGTGGCCGTAAAAACCGGCACTGTATTCCGAGACCAGGTCGACATAGGTATGGCCGTCCAGATCGGTCACCCTGCAGCCTTCACCGGAAACAAACGATACGGGGAATGGCCGATACCATAGAACAGCCCTCGTATTGCCGCCCGGCAACGATGCCGCGGCCTCGTTCTGACGCGCCCGGCTGTTCGGGTTTGCGTCAGCGAAACGCTGTCGCGCCTCGTCCAGAACAGCAGCGAGACTGACATTGGCGCGCACGTCTCTAGTGCCTTGCAGCATTCGATCAAATCCCTTTGGCTTTTTCACTTTTTTACACCGTACCGTAAATTCCTGTTGCTAATCAATCAATTTTGCGTTTGAAATTTGATCAAATCTACAACGATAAGAAAGGGGAACTGCAATGAGGACTTATCTGCAAGCCGTATCTGCCGCCGCGATCTGCCTCGCGACCTCGGCTTTGGTCGCGTCCGCGGCCGACCCCGTCACGGTAGTCGGCTGGGGTGGTACATGGGACAAGGCCTACAAGGATGGGGTCTGGGACAAGTACACCGAAAAGACGGGCGTCCCGATCGTCATGGAAGAGTGGGGCGGCGAGGTCGCCAAGGTGCGTGCCCAGGTGCAGGCGGGCAACATCACCTATGACGTCGTCTCGGTCGAAGCGCCCGCCATGGAAGTCGGCTGCGCCGAAGGCCTGTTCATTCCGCTGACGCCAGAAATCACAGGCGACGCGGCCAATTATTTGCCGGGCACCCTGCACGAATGCGGCGTCGCGTCCGATACCTGGGCCACGGTCCTCGCCTACAACACAAATGTCTACAAGGGCGACGCCGCGCCGAAGAGCTGGGCGGATTTCTGGAACGTCGAGAAATTTCCGGGAAAGCGTGGCCTCTACCAGCAGGCGCAGTTCACGCTGGAAAACGCGCTGATGGCCGACGGCGTTAAGCGCGAGGACATGTACAAGGTGCTGGCCACGCCGGAAGGTATCGACCGGGCTTTCGCCATGCTCGACAAGATCAAGCCGAACGTCGTCTGGTGGTCCACCACGACGCAGGGCATCCAGAACCTCGACAGCGGGGAAGTGACGCTCAGCGACGCGTTCAATGCACGCATCACCAACGAAGCCATTAACGAGAAAAAGCCCTACGCCATCGCATGGGACGCAGGCTTCTTCTACGGCACCGACTACTGGGCCGTGGTGAAGGGCGCACCGCACCAGCAGGGCGGGCTGGATCTCCTCAAGTGGTTCTCCATCCCTGAAAATCAGGCCGGCTTCTCGAAACTCTATGCCTATGGCACCGGCCGCAAGGAAGCCGCCGACCTCATTCCCGCGGATTGGAAGGCCAACCTGCCGACGTCGCCGGAGCACCTCCAGTACGGCGCCGCCTATAACAACGACTTCTGGACCGAGCACAAGGAAGCGCTGGAAGAACGCTTCAAGGCTTGGCTCGCGAAGTAACCCAGGCATGTTGGTCGGGACAAAGCCGGCTATAAAGCGGCGCCAACGGGGCGGCATGCTCGCCCTGTTGACGGCCCCGCTTATCC
>NZ_RZPF01000988.1:0-1757 GCF_004022735.1 Mesorhizobium sp. M7A.F.Ca.AU.001.01.1.1 | reverse complement strand
ATCGAGTTGCAACGACATCGTCCACGCCTGTGCGGCCAGATCCGCCGCGCCCGCCGCCTGCTGCATCTCGCCGAGACGAAACCAGCCCATCGCCCATTGCGGCGTTATTTCCAGCGCACCGAGCAGCAATTCCGCCGCCGCCGCATGATCGCCATCCGCGTGCAGCATCTCGGCATAGTCGGCGCGGCGATCGGCGTTCAAGTCGCCTGACGAGGCCTGAAGCGGTTTCATGGCGGCGGGTCCTGCCGGCGGATCGAGCCGGCGGTGCTCTATGCGGGAGTCAGCAGTGACTTACAACAGGCTTCCCGCCGCGGAATTATATCCTATCTTGGAGACCATGCGCACCAGTGTTCTGCTTCATCCCCGGCCCGAGGGCCTCTATTGCCCGCCGGGCGATTTCTTCATCGACCCGGTTCGGCCGGTCAACAGGGCACTGATCACGCATGGCCATTCCGACCACGCGCGTTCCGGCCACCGCTCGGTGCTGGCGACGCAGCAGACGCTCGACATTATGGGGCTGCGCTACGGCGAGGGTTTCGCTGGCACGACGCAAGCGGCACAACTGGGTGAGACGATTGCCCTCGATGGCGTCAGCGTCAGCTTCCATCCGGCCGGCCATGTGCTGGGCTCGGCGCAGATAGCGGTCGAGCATCAGGGCACGCGCATCGTCGCTTCCGGCGACTACAAGCGGCAGAGGGACGCGACCTGCGCGCCATTCGAGCCGATCCCGTGCGATGTGTTCATCACCGAAGCGACGTTCGGCCTGCCGGTGTTTCGCCATCCCCCGGACACCGAAGAAATCGCCCGCCTGCTGAAATCGGCCGCGCAGTTCCCTGAACGCTCGCATCTGGTCGGCGCCTATGCGCTGGGCAAGGCGCAACGGGTGATGCGGCTGTTGCGCGACGCCGGCTACGACAGGCCACTCTACATCCATGGCGCGCTGGCCAAACTCAGTGAGTACTACCAGAGCCAAGGCATCGATCTCGGCACCCTCGAACCGGCGACCGTCGAAAGCGGCGGCAAGGATGATTTTGCCGGCGCCATCGTCGTCGGCCCGCCTTCGGCCTTCGCGGATCGCTGGGCGCGGCGGTTTCCCGATCCGATCTCGTGCTTTGCGTCAGGCTGGATGCGCATCCGCCAGCGCGCCAAGCAGGGCGGCATCGAACTGCCGCTGATCATCTCGGACCATGCCGACTGGGATGAGCTGACCGCCACCATCAAGGAGACCGGAGCCGAAGAGGTCTGGGTGACGCATGGCCGCGAGGAGGCGCTGGTCCGCTGGTGCGAACTCGAAGGCATCGCGGCAAAGCCACTGCACCTGGTGGGCTACGAGGACGAGGGCGATTGAAGCCATGAACCGCTTCGCCGAACTTCTCGACCGCCTGGTGCTGACGCCGTCGCGCAATGGCAAGCTGACCTTGCTGACCGACTATTTCCGCAGCGTCGAGGATCCCGATCGCGGCCTGGCGCTGGCTGCCATCACTGGCGATCTCCACATCGCCGCGGTCAAGCCGGCGATGCTGCGCATGCTCGTCACCGAGCGCATGGATCCGGTGCTGTTCGGCTATTCCTACGACTATGTCGGCGATCTCGCCGAAACGGTGTCGCGGGTCTGGCCGCAAACGCCGGGAAACACCCCGAACCGCGAGCCGACGCGTGGCGAGGTCGTCGCCAAGCTGCAGGGGGCAAGCCGCTCCGACGGACCGAAGGTGCTGGCAGGGCTGCTCGACAGCGCCGGCATCTCGGCACGCTTTGCC
>NZ_RZPF01000987.1:0-1758 GCF_004022735.1 Mesorhizobium sp. M7A.F.Ca.AU.001.01.1.1 | reverse complement strand
CAATACGACAAGATCGAGACTATTGCCGACGCGCTGCGGCGAATCCTGCGCCGCGATCCCGGCGCCCGCGTGCTGATCGAGGGCCATACCGACGCCGTCGGCTCCTTCCAGTCGAACCAGGCCCTGTCCGAACAACGCGCCGCTTCGCTCAAGCGCACATTGGTGCGCGAATTTAGGGTGCCCGGCCATGCACTGGAAACCGTTGGTTACGGTGAGGAGTTTTTGCTGGTGCAGACGCAGAACGAAAACTGGCAGAATCGCCGGGTGACGCTGCGCCGCTTCGACGATTTCATCCGTTGAGTCGCAGCTCCGAATTTTAATTAGCCGGCGCCTTTGACAGGAATCTGATGAGAGCCGATCGCCGAGGGGCGATCGGCTTTTCGACATTTGGCAGGAATCGGGTGGGCGGCGAGGGTTCAAGGACATAATTTCCAATCACGACACCGGAGATTTTTCCATGACCATCCAGTTCAAAGCTTTGCCGACCGAAGCTGTCAGGACGCTGCAGCGTGGTGGCGTCGATGCTTATGGCCAAACGCCCGAGCGAAAGGTCTCAGATGGTGACGGCATGCCTTGCCGGCATTGTTTGAAGAACATAGGAGCCGGCGATGCCTATCTTGTTCTGGCATACAGGCCATTCCCGCAGCTTCAGCCCTATGCCGAAACCGGGCCGATCTTCCTGCATGCCGAGGAATGCGACGGCGCTGCCGAGGGCGAGGCGCTGCCCGAGATTCTCGACAGCCCCGACTACATCGTGCGCGGCTATGGCAGGGATGACCGTATCGTCTATGGCAGCGGCGGCGTGGTCCCGACCGGAGACATCACCGGGCGGGCCAAGACCTTGTTGGAACGCGACGAGATCGCCTACGTCCATGTCCGCTCGGCGCGCAACAATTGCTACCAGTGCCGCATCGAGCGCGCTTGAGGCTGAGATTAGCCGCTGGAAACAGCTGTCGTACTCCCGTCGCATAGTCGCGATAGAAAGCCATTGTCGATCGATTTGCCGACCGCGGATGAACCGGCGGCAAATCTCGTCATCGAGGAAGCGGGGCTTTGGCTCCGCTTTTTTGTTGCCTGCGTTTGGAGCAGACGTATTCCACGCAAGAAAAAAGCCCGCCGGCATGGCCGACGGGCTGCAACTGTTTGGCTGGAGGGCCTTTTAGTTGAACTTGTACTTCGCGCCGAGGCGCACGGTGTGGAAAGAGGAAGTCGAGGTAAGGGTGTCGTCAGGTGCGCCGAATTCCGAAGAAAAGTCCTTCTTGGCGAACTGCGAATAGCGATATTCGAGGCCAACGGTGACATTGCTGGACAGAGCCGTTTCCAGTCCGCCACCGACCGAGAAGCCGCTGGAGCCCCAGTCGAGGATGTCGCCGATCGGGTCGGAAGCGTTCAGATCGAAATGCTGCCAGCTGTAGCCGGCAAGCGCATAGGCAAGGGTCGATTCGTTCATCTTCATGCCAACGCGGCCCAACACATCGAACCCATAGTCGGTATCGACGTTGATCGATCCGCCGCCGAGATCCAGCTTGGAAGTCATGCCGGAGTAGCGTGCATCGACCATGACGCCTGCGACCCAGCTGCCGAAGTCATGATCGTAGCCGACGTTCAGTTCACCAAAGGCACCTTCGCCACCGAGACCATTGAATTCCAGGTCGCCGAGCGGCGGAACGTTGATCTGGTGCACGGACGCACCGGCACCACCAGCGCCGCCGATATAGAAGCCGGTCCAGTTGTAGGCTGGCGTCTCGAAGGCAGCAC
>NZ_RZPF01000986.1:0-1758 GCF_004022735.1 Mesorhizobium sp. M7A.F.Ca.AU.001.01.1.1 | reverse complement strand
ACCCGGTGACGCGGCAGCCGATCTCGCGCGCGGCGAATTCGGCGAAGCCGCCCCAGCCGCAGCCGATTTCCAGCACATGGTCCTTCGGGCCGATCCCTGTGTCTTTCGCCAGCGCGCGATATTTGGCGGCCTGGGCGCTTTCCAGGTCGTTGGCGCCGGTCGTGTAGAGCGCCGAGGAATAGGTCATGCTCGGATCGAGCCATTGCTTGTAAAAGGCGTTGCCGAGGTCGTAATGCGCCGAGATATTGCGCTTCGAACCGGTGCGGGTGTTCTGGTTGAACCAGTGGCGGATGCGCTGGACGGTGTTGATCAGCCAACTGGTGCCGCCCGCGATACGCTCGCCAATGACCGAATTGACCACGAACAGCTCCAGGAAGCTGGTCACATCAGGGCTTTCCCAATCGCCGTCCATGTAGGATTCGGCTACGCCGATCGTGCCGCCGGAAAAGGCGCGGCCGGGCAAGCGCCAATTCTTCAGCACCAGTTCGGCATCTGGGCCAGGTCCCTTGCCGCCGACGAGGACGGCGCGGCCGTCCGGCAGCCTCACCTTGAGCGAACCGCGCGGCAGGTTCATCGCCGCCGACAGCACCATGCGCGCTTTCGCCGGCAGACCTTTGACGATCTCGGCGAAATTGAACTCATCGAGCCTGACCGCGTCGCTCAATGCTGCGCCAAAAAGTTCCTTTTGTGCCATCTCGTGCCCCCTGGATTTCCGCGGTGTCGGGGCAGATTGCCGAGCCACGGTTCTCTTGGATCATTCGCCAGCTTCGAACGCCGTTGCCGGTCCCGGGCGCTGACCGGCTCAGTGACGGGCGGGCTCGAATGAAACACGCGCTCTTTTACCAGAGCTTTAGCGCTTCCCAGTGAATCCCTGCGGCGATCTTCCACGTCATGCGGCGAAACTTCAAGAGGCAGGCCGCAAGCGGGGCTGTGCCACGCGGAATGCTTGCGCCAGCGAGAATCCGCTTTTTTGCACAGCAAAGGCCGAGCGCGCAAAAAACGCCTATGGTCGCAGAATTGCTCGTGCGATAGATCTAGCCATGCGTTATGTAATCGTCATTGCCGCCATCGCGTTTTTCCTGATCTGGGATGGCATGTACAATCAGGGCCGCTATCTCGACACAACAGTGAGAGAGCTTAGCCATGTTGTGCGATATGTTACCGGCAGAGCTTAACTCCAGTGGCGGCAGCCGCGACATCCTAGTCGATTGACGCCAACGTCCTGCCGTCACAAAAGACCCCAGCATTTTGATCGAGGAGGCGGGGTTGATCCGGCATATCGTTTTCTTCAGCGCGCGGCGAAAAGAGGATGTCGAGGCTGTGCGCACCGGCTTGCTGGCGCTCGGCAACATTCCTCATTCCAGCCTGTTCGAGGTCACGCTCAACACCAAGGTGGATCCGCTGTCGGACGAGGTCGACGTGGTCGTCTATGCGGAGTTCGCCGATGACGCCGCGCTGGCCGCCTACAAGGCGCACCCGCTCTATGCGCAGACCACCAGCAAGGTCAAACCGATGCGCGAACTGCGCTATTCCGCCGATGTCATTGCCGGAAGCTGATCGAGGCTTTGTCCCAACTGGTGCCTTTTTCGACGTCCGGTGAACTGGCGGGGGCGAAATGGCCGGGATTGCGATCAAGTCTTGAACCGATTTGCGGAATGATGCACATCGCGGCTGCATGACCCGAACCATCACTGGCACTCATCCGCTCGATCACCTGGTGCTGCCAACGCAGAGCCTTGAGGTGGCGCGAGCCCGGCT
>NZ_RZPF01000985.1:0-1772 GCF_004022735.1 Mesorhizobium sp. M7A.F.Ca.AU.001.01.1.1 | reverse complement strand
GAGCTTGCCCGTTTCCCACGACGCGCCCCATAGCAACGGGAAGGTCAGCGGGTTGCCGAAAAAAACCGCGCCAAGCGCCGCCGCCACCAGATTGCCGGCTATCACCCAGCACAGGATGGCAGCGATGATGAAATGGAAACCGACGGGGAAGAATGAAGCGAAGACACCGGCCGCAACGCCGGCCGCCACCGCATGCGGTGTGGCCTTCAGCCGCAGGATGCGCTTGGAAAAATACTGAAGCGAGCGCGAAAACGAGCGGCGCGGCCAAAGATAGGTACGCACCCGCTCATAAAGGCCATCAGGCTTGCGGCGTCGAAATAGCACTCTGTTCCCGTTCCACAGCGCCCGCAACGGCACCTTCAGCCGGGCGTGGCAGCCACATCTTGCGCTTGACGATCACCCTATGGCAATCGCCAGCTTATATAACAACGCGCTGGCGCAAGAACAACCAAACACCTTTTGTGCGCCGCGCTTGTCGCCGCCCTTCGGGGCGGCAGGTCTTGCTTCGAACATTGGACAATCGCGGCAAATTTAAGGAACGGCAGTCGCATCGCCGAAAGGCACAGCGCCGCCAGCGGCTACGGCAGGTATTCGCTGACCTCGACCAGATTGCCGTCCGGGTCGCGGAAATAGACCGACATCATTGGACCTCGGGCCCCGACACGTTCAACCGGGCCGAGTTCCACCACCACACCATTGGCCGCGAGCCGCGCACGGACCTCATCCAGTGGCCGCTCGGTGATCAGGCAGAAATCACCTGATCCTGATGTCGGCGACTTCGCCTTTGGCTCGAAAGTCCGGCCGACCTCATGCACATTGATCTTATGGCTACCGAAAGCCAGCGCCGTCGGTCGATCCGCCGCGTCGATGCGCTCAAAACCCAGCACGCGCTGGTAAAACTCACAGGTCACTTCCAGCGAAGCGACCGTCAGCACGAAATGATCGATGCCGGCGATCATTTCCAATTCGTCTTCACGCATGTCGGCATGCCCCGTCAGATGTTGCGGCTGCCGGGCTTGATCGCCGGGATGGCGGCAAGCTCCGGCGGCAGCCGGTCGGCCGGATAGGCCGGGACCTCATACTCGGCAAGCGCGATGAGCGGCACGCCGACATCAGTCTTGCCGGCCGAACGGTCGATGATGCAGGCCGCGGCAACCACCTCGGCGCCAAGCTCGCGCAGGCACTCGATGGTCTCTCGGATCGACAGGCCGGTGGTGACGATGTCCTCGACGATGACGACACGCGACCCCCTGGCGATCTCGAAGCGGCGCAAGCGGAACTCGCCCCCCTCCCGCTCGACCCAGATCGCCGGCACGCCGAGATGACGTGAGGTCTCATAGGCCGGGATCAGCCCGCCGATCGCCGGGCCGACGACATAGTCGATCTTGCCGGGCACGCCTGCGCGGATCTTCTCCGCCAGCGCCTTGCACAGAAGCTCGGTCTTGTCGGCATGCATGAACACGCGCGCCTTCTGCAGGAAGACCGGACTGCGCAGGCCCGAGGTCAAAATGAAATGCCCTTCCAGAACAGCACCCGCCTCGCGGAAAATGCCCAGCACTTCATCGGTGTTCATGTCTGCCTCTTTTTGATTGACCATGATGTTGTCCGAAACCGGAGCATGGTCTAGCCATTGACGCGTCTTGCGTCGCTGACGCTCGAATTGTCCTTGAGCTGCGATAGCAGCCGGTTGAGGTGCTTGAGATCCCAGACTTCGAGATCGATCAGCATTTCGGTGAAGTCGGGCGCAGTGCGCACCATCGACAGCGTATGGA
>NZ_RZPF01000984.1:0-1779 GCF_004022735.1 Mesorhizobium sp. M7A.F.Ca.AU.001.01.1.1 | reverse complement strand
CTACGTGCTGACCCGGCGCCGGCGAACGCGCAGGCTGCGGCAGGAAGCGCTGGCGCGCATGAATGCCGAGCTCGAAAGCCGGGTCAGCACGCGAACGGCCGAGCTGACGCGCTCCAACACCGCACTTGCCGGCGAAATCGCCGAGCGCGAGAATGCCGAAGCCAAGGTCCGCCGACTGCGCGACGATCTCGCCCAGGCCAACCGGCTTTCCATCCTCGGCCAGATCGCCGCCGGCGTGGCGCATGAGATCAACCAGCCGGTCGCCGCCATCCGCACCTATGCGGAGAATGCAGGTCGTTTTCTGGACAGCGGCAAGACCGGATCGGCCAGCGGCAATCTGACATCGATCGTTTCGATGACCGAACGCATCGGCGCGATCACCGGCACCTTGCGCACTTTCGCCCGCCGGCCGGGCGTCGCCGCTTCGCCGCTGCCGGTGCGCGAGGCGATCGACGGCGCGCTGTCGCTGCTGTCAGGCCGCATACGCGATTCCGGCGTCACCATCGTCAGGCCGCGCGGCAATGCCTCGCCGGTGGTCATGGCGAGCCGCATCCGGCTGGAGCAGATCCTGGTCAATCTTTTGCAAAATGCATTGGACGCGATGAAGGACCAGCCCGATCCGCGCATCGAGATCGAACTCGCCGAGCGCGGTGATCGAGTGCTGATTTCGGTGCGCGACAATGGACCCGGCCTTGGTCCGGAGGCGGCCGGCAATCTGTTCATGCCGTTCCAGACCACCAAGGAGAAGGGGCTTGGCCTGGGGCTGGTGATCTCGCAGGAGATCGCCCAGGAATTGGGCGGCACGCTGCGGCTCGATCCCGGCAATGGCAGCGGCGCATCCTTCACCATCGATTTGAGGCGAATTGAATGACAGACGGATCAGGGCTGGTCGCGCTCGTCGACGACGATGCGGACCTCCTTCACGCCACCACGCAATTGCTCGAGCTTGCCGGCTTCACGGTGGTCGCACTCGACGCCGCCGAGGCAGCACTTGCCGTCGTCGACAGGAATTTCGAGGGCGTCGTCGTCAGCGATATCCGCATGCCAGGCATGAATGGTCTGCAGCTGTTCGATCGCATCAAAGCGATCGACGCGGATATACCGGTGATCCTGGTTACCGGGCATGGCGACGTCGATCTCGCTGTGGCCGCGCTCAAGGACGGCGTTTACGATTTCATTCCGAAACCCTATGCCGGAGAACGCCTTGTCGAGGCGCTGAAACGGGCGAGTGAGAAGCGGCGGCTGGTGATGGAAAACCGGCGGCTGCGCGAAGCCGCGGCATTGGCCGCCGACGGCCTGCCGCTGATCGGCGAGGCGCCTGCCATCAAGCGGTTGCGCGAGACCTTGCGCCAGATCGCCGACATGGATGTCGATGTGCTGGTCGAGGGAGAAACGGGAACCGGCAAGGAAGTGGTGGCGGACCTCCTGCACCGATGGGGGCGGCGGCGCGCAAAACCCTTCGTCGCGCTGAATTGCGGCGCTCTGCCGGAGACGGTCATAGAGAGCGAGTTGTTCGGCCACGAGGCTGGCGCGTTCACCGGCGCGCAGCGGCGGCGGATTGGCAGCATCGAGCATTCGAGCGGCGGCACGCTGTTTCTCGACGAGATCGAATCCATGCCGCCTGCGCTCCAGGTCAAGCTGCTGCGCGTGCTCGAAACGCGCAGCCTCACGCCGCTTGGCTCGAACGAGATACGGCGCATCGATCTCAGGGTCGTCGCAGCGACCAAGGTCGATCTCGGGCGGCCGGACCAGCGCGGCGATTTTCGCGAGGATCTGTAT
>NZ_RZPF01000983.1:0-1782 GCF_004022735.1 Mesorhizobium sp. M7A.F.Ca.AU.001.01.1.1 | reverse complement strand
CGATCATTCACCGCATCACCGGCGGCGCGCTGTATTTCGGCACGCTGCTGGTCGCCCTGTGGCTGATGGCGGCGGCAAGCTCGCAGGCGACCTTCGATTGGGCCAATTCGGCCTTCGGCACCTGGCTCGGCCGGATCATCCTGTTCGGCTACACCTGGGCGCTGATGCATCATATGCTGGGCGGCGTACGGCACCTCATCTGGGACACGGGCGCGGGCCTGGAAAAGCATACCGCCTCGAAGATCGCCTGGGCGACGCTGGCCGGCTCGATCCTGCTCACGCTGCTGATCTGGATCGCCGGCACCATGGCGCGGGGAGCTTGATGATGAGCGGCAAAAACACCGACATGCGCACGCCGCTGGCGAGGGTCCGCGGCCTCGGCTCCGCCCGCGAGGGCACCGGGCATTTCTGGCGCCAGCGCCTGACCGCGATCGCCAACATCCCGCTGATCCTGTTCTTCGTCGGTTTCCTGATCGCGCTCAACGGCGCCGACCACGAGCATGTGCGGGCAGCCCTTGCCAACCCGTTCGTGGCGCTGGTGATGGCCCTGGTGCTCATCTCCGGTCTCACCCATATGCGGATCGGCATGCAGGTGATCATTGAGGATTACGTGCATGGCGAAGGCATGAAGCTGGCGCTGATCGCGCTCAATACATTTTTCACCATAGCGGTCGGCGTCGCCTCGATCTTCGCCCTGCTCAAGCTGGCATTCGGAGGCTGAGTTGGCCAAGGACGCGAAACAAGCCAACACGGCAGGCTATACCCTTGTCGACCACAAGTTCGACGTGGTGGTCGTTGGCGCCGGCGGCGCCGGCCTGCGCGCCACGCTCGGCATGGCCGAACAGGGGCTGCGCACCGCCTGCATCAGCAAGGTGTTCCCGACCCGCTCGCACACGGTGGCGGCGCAAGGCGGCATTGCCGCCTCGCTGTCCAACATGGGTCCCGATTCCTGGCAATGGCACATGTACGACACCGTCAAGGGCTCGGACTGGCTGGGCGATGTCGACGCCATGGAATATCTGGTGCGCGAGGCGCCGGCCGCGGTCTACGAGCTCGAACATTACGGCGTGCCGTTTTCGCGCACCGAAGAGGGCAAGATCTACCAGCGGCCGTTCGGCGGCCACATGATGAACTATGGCGAAGGTCCCCCCGTGCAGCGCACCTGTGCCGCCGCCGACCGCACCGGGCATGCCATCCTGCATACGCTTTACGGCCAGTCGCTGAAGAACAATGCGCAGTTCTTCATCGAGTATTTCGCGCTCGACCTGATCATGGAGCCGGACGGCACCTGCACCGGTGTCGTCGCCTGGAACCTGGATGACGGCACCATCCACCGCTTCTCGGCCAAGATGGTGGTGCTGGCGACCGGCGGCTATGGCCGCGCCTATTTCTCGGCCACCTCGGCGCACACCTGCACCGGCGACGGCGGCGGCATGGCCGCGCGTGCCGGCTTTCCGCTGCAGGACATGGAGTTCGTGCAATTCCACCCGACCGGCATCTATGGCGCCGGCTGCCTGATCACCGAGGGTGCGCGCGGCGAGGGCGGCTATCTCGTCAATTCCGAGGGCGAGCGCTTCATGGAGCGCTACGCGCCGTCAGCCAAGGACCTTGCCTCGCGCGACGTCGTCTCGCGCTGCATGACGCTGGAGATCCGCGAAGGCCGCGGCGTCGGCAAGAACAAGGACCACATCTTCCTGCATCTCGACCATCTCGATCCCGCCGTCCTGCATGAGCGGCTGCCGGGCATTTCGGAATCGGCCAAGATCTTTGCCGGTGTCGACC
>NZ_RZPF01000982.1:0-1789 GCF_004022735.1 Mesorhizobium sp. M7A.F.Ca.AU.001.01.1.1 | reverse complement strand
GCGTAGTAGAACTTGCCGAAGGCGGCCTCGCCGGTGCCGGCACGCTGGCCGACCCGACGACGCTGGACGACGCCGTGACCAAGTCGGGTGCGAACGGTTTTGTCGTGGCACTCGGCGGCAACGGCAATCTGACGACTGGCGGGGTGACGCTTGCCAATGGACAGACCGTCATCGGCGGCGGCGAAAGCGTCACCGCAAGGCTTTTCGGCGGCGGCACCAGCACCTTCAACCTGGGCGGCAGCGACGGCACGATCCAGGGCACCAACGTCGCCAACCCCGTCTTTACGCTCGGCAACGGCAACACGCTCAGCGGTATCATCATCACCGGCGGCGGCGACGGCATCTTCGGCAACAACATCACCGGCGCGACGCTGACCAATGTGACGGTCACCGGTGCGGGCGGCAACGGCGCCGACTTCACGGGCAGTTCGACCGGCATCACCGACTCCAACTTCACCGCCACCGGCAACGGCCTCGACGGCCTGCACATCGACGGCGACGGCACCTACAATTTCACCGGCACGACGCTGCTGCAGGGCAATCTCGACGACGGTCTCGATATCACCGGCAAGGGCACCTACACCTTCGCCACCGTCAATGCGCAGGACAATACCGACCGCGGCATCACCGTGCAGGGCACGTCGACCGGAGGCACGTTCACCACCACCGGCGGCACCGTGTCAGGCAATGGCGGCACCGCCGTCTTCATCGATCCGATCACCGCCCATGTGGTGCTGGACTCGATCAGCCAGAGCGGCGGCACGTCGGGTGTCGTGCTGGAGAATGTCGCGGGCAACTTCACCGTCAACGGTGCGACGACGATCTCCAACACGACCGGACCGGCGATCGCCATTTCGGATTCGCCGGCGACGATCCGCTTCGGCGACATCAGCATCACCAACCCCGGCGCCGACGGCATCTCGTTTGCCGGCGTCAATGCGGCGGTGGTCGCCGGCAACATCGTCATCTCCGGACTGGGTGTCGGCACCGGCCTCGACTTCTCCGGATCCAAGACCAATTTCACCGCGCAGTCGCTCAGCATCACCGGCACCGGTGCTGCCGGCTCGATCGGCATCGATCTGACGTCGCCGAGCGTTGGCGGCGCGGTGATCATCATCACCGATGGCGGCGTCATCACCAATGTCGATACCGGCGTGCGGCTGGGCATTGCCGGCACGCCGGGCGCCACGGCCAACGCCGAATTTACCTTCGGCGGCAATTCCAGCTCCATCTCCGGCATCACCGCCTCGCTCGATGCGCGCGGGCTCAATGAGGGCAGCGGCCACTACGCTTTCGGCACGACCGCGTTTACCGGCCCGCAACTTTACGATCTGCGCAATTACATCTTCGTTGCGGCCGGGGCTTCGGGCGGCGGCACGTCGATCACCGACCTCGCCTCGATCGAATATGCCGACAGCATTACCGCCAGCGACGCCATCATTGTCCTGGTCAACCGCGGGACAATCGACGACGCCACCGGCTTCTCGCTGAGCGACGGACAGGAACTGGCCTCGTTCGGCAACGACCGCGCGTTCTCGCTCGGCGGGGTGCCGTTGAATGTCACCGGCACCAACATCCATCATGACGAATCCATATCGGATTCAGCGGGTGCGGCGACGCTGACCAGTTCCGGCGGCGGTAATGTCGTGACGCTGGGCAACGGCAACACGCTGCTCGATTTCAACGTTTCCGGGGGTTCCGGCTCGGCGATCTACGGCCTGGGCATCAACGGCCTGACCGTCCAGGGCGTGACGGCCAGCAATGTCGGGTCCGGCCTCTACCTCAATGG
>NZ_RZPF01000981.1:0-1799 GCF_004022735.1 Mesorhizobium sp. M7A.F.Ca.AU.001.01.1.1 | reverse complement strand
CGCGAAATCATGTGCGGCGATACGTGGATAGAGCTGTTGCATCAGAACGCCGTCGGCATGGCCGTATTTCACGCATTCAGGCAGCAGCGCAGCATCCATTCCTGCCGCTTCAGCGAGGCGCACGGCTTCGGCCAGAACAGCATAATTCGTGCCGACCACGAGCTGCGCGATCATCTTGGCAACCGAACCCATGCCTGTCTGTCCGACATGGGTGAACTGGCGGCCGATGTCCTGGATCAAGGAACGGATGCGTGCGATCGCCCAATCCGAGCCGCCGGCCATGATCGTCAGTGTGCCTTCGCCTGCCGCCGAGGGACCACCTGAAACCGGAGCGTCGATCCATTCGCATCCCGTGGCCGCTTGGACGCGCCAACCGATGGACCGGCAGAAATCCGGCGACACGGTTGAGAAATCCACCACGATCTGCGGTGACAGCAGAGCATCCGACAGGCCCGCTTGGCCAAACACCACGGTTTCGACTGCCGCCTGCGACGGCAGGTTGAGGAGCACGAGATCCGCGTCCTCGACACAGTCTTTTGGCGACGCAGCGCCGACTGCACCCGAAGCCATAGCCGCAGCTTGCCGGCCGGCATCGGCGTCGAAGACTCGTAGCTTGTAGCCAAGCCCTGCAAGGCGCGCGGCCATGGGTCCGCCCATCAGGCCGACGCCGATATAGGCAAGGCGCGGCTTACCGGATGTCATAGAATTGGACCGCATTGTCGTGGAACAGGCGCTTTTGCGCTTCGGGTCCGAGATCCGCCGTGATCTCCTTGTAGCCACCAAAGATCTTATCGAGCGTGCCGCACACACTGTCGACCGGGAAATTGCTCCCGAACATGCAGCGCTCGACGCCGTAAATCTCGATGATCGACCTCACGATGTCGCGGTTGTTGGCGACCGTCCATGGCTGGCCAGGCAGGCCGATGCCGGAGATCTTCACCGCCACGTTCGGCCGCTTGGCGAATTCGGTCATTGCCGCCTTCCAGCCGGCAATCCCCTCGGCACTGCGATCGGCCGGCAGCCCTGAATGCAGCAGGATGATCTGCGTCTGCGGGAAGCGGTCGGCGAGCGTGCTCGCCTCGTGCAGATGCCACCATGGTGTCTGCAGATCGAACCGCAAACCATAGCTGGACAGCATGGCGAAACCTTCGACCCAATGCGGGTCGACCATGCTGCCTGGAGCGGCTGAGCCGGGCTTGGGATTGGATTTCGGCTTGTGACGCAGGCCGCGTACGAAGTCGAAACCGGCCAGCCGCTCCAGCACCCGGGCGCGGTCGTCCCGGTCGAGCCATGCCTGGCCGACAGCGACGTTAGGCCACCCCGTCTCACGACGAAGGGAGGCGATATAATCCATCTCGCCGATTGGATCACTCGGATCCCACTCGGCTTCGATATAGACCGTCTTGACAACGTGGTGACCGGCAGCGTCCCGCATGTAATCGGCCGGCAGATACGGCCGGCATATCGAGGAGTAGTCGCCATAGCGGAATGGGATCAGCGGCCGATCGTTGAGCCACGGATAATAGTTCTGCTCGGGATTCCAGAAGTGGACGTGAGCATCCACCATCGGCATATCAGTCACGTCTGTCTCCTCTCCGTCTCGGGACGACCCGTGTCAGATTGGATGCCAGCTCCTCTTCCGGCATCCGCAGTCGTCGCCGCGATTTATCGCGATTTATTCAGCGGCGGCCGCATAGGGGACGTTGCGCCCGCCATAGCGACGGACACGAACGTTTGCCTGCTCGGCATGGCCGGCGAATCCTTCAAGTATGCAAAGGCGCGAACAGTATTCTCCGATC
>NZ_RZPF01000097.1:0-12393 GCF_004022735.1 Mesorhizobium sp. M7A.F.Ca.AU.001.01.1.1 | reverse complement strand
GATTTCAGCGTGGCGTCTGCCAAGTAATCACACTTAGGTTTCTGGAAACAGCTTCGGAAACAGTGAATCCAATGCGTTGGCCGGAAAGCGTATCGACACCGGACCTTTGGGTGTTTCCGACGCCAACAGACCGAGCGCGATCACCTCATTGAACACGCGACGCGCCGTGCGTTCGGGTAGTCCGCTAATGCGAGACGCTTCGCCGCGTTCAAATTCGCCGCGCATTAGCGCTTCCTCCAGGAGGCGGGCGGCTTCGGGTTTGAGGCCACTGCGCTCGACGTAGCGACGCAGCCGCTTCGCGAGCGTGTCGAGATCGAACAAGCCGGTCATAAAGTTCACCTGATCGATGCACACCTGCATGAACCATAGCGTAAAGTCGCCGAGTGCGCGCTCGGAGAGGTTGCCCCGTCCGTCGAGATCACCCTGGCGGGGCATATCGGCATGATCCATCATGCGCTTGTAGTCCGTGCGGCTTTTCACGCCGCGCGCTAGACCGCGTGAGATCGACCACAGCCCGTGCGCGGCGATCCCAGCCTCATGGGCCATGGCGTGGCTCATCAAACGGCTGACGCGGCCATTGCCGTCGGGGAACGGGTGAATGTAGTTGAAACGCTTTCTTCCATGTCTGGCCGATCTTGGCTTCTGCTAAATACGTAATTATAAAGATATATTTCGAATTTGCCCGGATGTTTGGCCGATCTTATGGCCGATGATCGGTACCCTCCGCCGGCCATACGCATCTGATTAGGTTGCCGTCCCGACGACACCAACATACAGCTGCTTCGGAACGCAATATCTCCGCTCTCTAGATCGATCTGTCTCGGCTCCCAGGCGACTTGCCAAGGGGTTGATCGCCGAAGCGGTGCTGGAAATTACATCGCATTATTGGCCCTATCGTTCGGCGTTGGTGCGTTGCAGACGGTATCTTTTCAATCGCATAAAGCAATGCTGTTGATCAAAAGTTCCCGCACTGTTGATCCGAGAAATAGATGCTTGCTGGAGCAGCCGCGCTGTCGTAGCTCTTGGTCGTTGGCAGTCGGATTCTGGTGATGGGGGTGGCCTTTGAGGAAAATGTCCGGACCTGAGGAATGAAGGACATTGACGTCGTTATCGTGGCCGTCGGCCACAGGCAGTTCCGCGCTCTGGGCGTCGACGGCCTGCAGGCTCTTTGCAAGACCCCCGGCGTCATTTACGACATCAAGGGTCTGTTTCCCAGGCATGTCACGGATGGGCGCTTCTGATGAAGGTTCTGGTCACCGGCGCGGCCGGCTTCATAGGGTATCACGTAGCCAAGCGGCTGCTGGAGCGCGGTGACGAGGTCGTCGGCATCGACAACGTCAACGACTACTACGATCCGGAAATCAAGGAGGCGAGACTGCGGCTCCTGGACGAGGCGAGCCGCAAGACCAATGCCGGCTACCATTTCATCCGCGGCAATCTCGCCGACAAGAGCGTGGTCGACGCCTGCTTTGCCGACCACGCATTCGACCGGGTGATCCATCTCGCCGCCCAGGCAGGGGTTCGCTACAGCCTGGAAAACCCGCACGCCTATGTCGAAAGCAACATCATCGCCTACACCAACATGCTGGAGGCCTGCCGCAACAGCGCCGTCGCGCACCTGACCTATGCCAGCACCTCGAGTGTCTACGGCGCCAACACCGACATGCCGTTTTCCGAGCATCGTCCGGCCGACCACCCGCTGCAGTTCTACGCCGCGACCAAGCGCGCCAACGAGCTGATGGCGCACAGCTACAGCCATCTGTTCGGGCTGCCGACGACCGGGCTTCGCTTCTTCACCGTCTATGGCCCCTGGGGGCGCCCGGACATGGCGCTGTTCCTGTTCACCAAAAACATCCTTGCTGGCGAGCCGATCAAACTGTTCAACAACGGCAACCACACGCGCGACTTCACCTATGTCGACGACATCGCCGAAGGCGTGATCCGTGCCAGCGACAGCCCGGCCACGGGCAATGCCGCCTGGGACTCCAGCCGTCCGGATCCGGCCACAAGCAGCGCCCCCTGGCGCATCTTCAACATCGGCAACAACAACCCGGTTAAGTTGACCGCCTATGTCGAGGCGCTGGAAAACGCGCTCGGCCGCAAAGCCATCGTCGAACTCTTGCCGCTGCAGCCCGGCGATGTGCCCGATACCTTCGCCGACACCTCGGCGCTGGAGCAGGCGGTCGGCTACCGCCCGACGACGACAGTGACCGAGGGCGTCGGGCGGTTCGTCGAGTGGTACAAGGCGTATTTTGCGCGGGCATAGCGGAAGACGCCGGGTTTCATGCTCAGATTTTAAATGGTGTCTCGTTGCCTTCGTCAAGCTCTAGCGGAACAGGCAGATAAGCATTGGCAATTAGCCAGTCGCTGACGATCGTTTTGATCAAATCGGACTTGGAAACTTCCATCTCCGCTGCGATTCCAAAAAGTAATTCGTCTGTTCTCGTGCCCAGATCGACACCGGCGACGTTTCTAAGCATCAGGGCGGCCCTACGAAGTACAATTTGAAGGTCGGCGCGGGATATGTCCGCTATCTGGTCGGCGGCGCTCTCAAGCTCTCCTGCAAAGATCAGGCGGCTCATTGAAGGTCACTCCAGCACAGGCGGAGTAGGATCGTACCCGATTGAAACTATCCCCGGATGCCGATGGGCGATGGCGAGTATCTGGGTCTCAAGCTCACAGTTGTAGGCCATGAGCGCCTTCACGGTCTCAAGAGGGCTGTCGTAGCGGGCGATCAGCTTCACCGCTTCAGAGTGCAGTTCGGATTTGGCTTCGGTGTCGAAGTGCATTGTGCCCATGGTGCCTACTCCTAACGCGTCGCGCGGCGCTGCGGGGTGAGTGCGTCAAGTCGTTCCTGAAGGTGCCCGTTGAGCACGATCATTTCCTTGAGCGCTTTCATCACATCACCCTTGTGGACTGCAATGAAATCCTCGGCGTGGGCCTGGAGGGCAGCCTCCTGGCGGCTGTTCAGTGTCACAATTCGATCCATGGCATTACTCCATACGCTGCATGGGCGTAGTGAACAAAAAGGGAACATAAATGTCAAGAGTGAATTGACTCGGCGAGGAACTCATTCCTATTTTTGGCTATGCCGGAACAGAGCAGACGACCGCGCCGCCTTGTCCAGACCCTGTGCCGAGCGCATGAGGTTGGTCAGCTAATCCGTGTCCGGTGCATCAACTGCAACATTACACGCCACTATCTCCCCGGGGACCTCGCCAAATTGGTGGGGGACATTCCGTTTTGGGACGTTGACCGGCACATGCGCTGCGAGCGCTGCAAACGCCGCGAGCTTGATGTGGACATTCTGCTGCCAAGCGCATCGGAGGGCATGAAGATACGCGTGAGGCGACTTGTTGAAATCCGCATGGTACGACGCGTGATCTGGAGGGATGAATAACTGGCGCTAACAGCCCAACATTTCAATCACGTGCCGCCGATTTGCTTAGCGCCGCTTACGACGAAAAAACATCACGACCAAGATTGTAAGAAAGATGGCAATCGCAAGGCCCGGTGCAACGTCCGAGAGTATCCGAAGGCCAGCCATCTAGAACAACGAGCCTTGGCTTGGCGGTACTGGTGCCTGCTCGGGAAACTTGATCTGTGTGGCAGGCTTCTCGACAATCACAAGAGCATCATCCGGCGCTGTGCGTTGTAGCCGCTTCGCTTCCGACCATGGCGCTGTCAGCCAAGTCTCTGTTTCCTCTTGCGTCCTCAGGATCACCGGCATAGCTTTTTCATGGATCGGCTTGATGAGGGCATTGGGCGCGGTCGTCATGAAACCGTAAAGCTCGAAATCGCCGGGGCCGTCCTTTACCTTGCGGACCCCATGCCATGGCGTCCAGAGGCCAGCGAAGAAGAATAACGGGCGGTCCTCATTGAGCGCGAACCAATAGTTCCGCTGAATGCCTGTCTCGCGGTCTTTATCGCCGGGAGTTGGGCTGGGCTCTGCGAAGCTTGTTACCGGCACCACGCAACGGTTCTCGACGCCGACATACTGTTGCCAATGGCTGTACTGCGGGTTGCGAATGTTGGTAGTGCCGTAGTCAGCCTTGCCCTTGACGCGCTCGGCCGGCGTCGGCATTCCCCACAGGAGATTGGCTAGCTCACGGCCTTCAGGGGCGTTACGCACCACTGGGCCGGGCTGGTTGGGATAGATGTCAACGGACGGTTCAAGGTTGCCTAGGATGTCCCGCAAAGTCCGGGTCCACTGGCGGACCGCCTCTTGTGACGTGGTGATGTTGTAGAGATTGCACATGCGGTGAATGTGCCTAGCAGCGAACCGATCAGCAAGCCCCAACGGGGATATCCTGTTGCGACTAGCCCCGGTAATAGATCACCGTAGGATCAAACCAGTGTACCCGTACCGACCAAAAGAGAGAAAGAGGGGCTCCAAACCGGAATTTCTCGACTGTTGGGCCACTGACCAGTCCTCCGTCGTTCTCGGTATTTAGCAAAGCGTTTCGCACGCAATCCCGTCACTATCGCGATCCAGCCTGCCGCCCCATGAGCAGTTGCTGAGATACCATTGGGCTTCAGCGCAAGAGCTTATCTGAGAGCATTTACGGCGAGGCTCGCACGAATAGCCTTGTGACTGAGCCTGACGGCCTATGATACCGAGAGGCTGATTGGCCGCGGGCTGCGTATCTTCGGCGTGCTCGGCGCGCCACGTCCATGGGTCTTCGAAGAAGCCTTTCCACAGGCCGAGCTTGGCAGCCTTGGCGACCGCTTGTTGGGATGCATAGCCGCCATGGCTGTATTTGGGCCAGTCGAGGGCCAGCCCATTCTTGACGAGCCAGGCCGCCACGTCGGCTCCGTCCGCCCGGTAGCAATTGCCAACGAAGCGTCCGTATTGATCCCAAGTGACAAACTCGCATCGTAAGGGCTTCGATTTAGCCATGAATTTTTCGAGGGAAGTTTTGGCCTGCCATCCACATGAATACCGAAAGTGCTTCGCATCCTCGCACTGTTGATCATACTCGGGTGCGTCGATGCCGTTGAACCGAACGCGCGTCCCATTGATCTCAATTGTATCGCCATCAACTGCCGATGCGCGGCCTTGAAGCACTTCCCCGTTGGTTTGCTGACTGGGTGCGGCCGGTTCCTCGACCTGCCGTGTAACGCTCTGGGTGAGATTGCTGGCCTCCGGTCTGATCTCAACGGTGGCCTTTGGATTTGGCGAGGTAATGCCCGGTCTCTGGTACGGAACGGGATAATAATACGCGGCCAACGCAATGACTGCGAGCCAGCCTAGCCCTCCTTTCCTTGTTCGAGACAACCTATTTTCCCTCGCACCCAATGCCGTCGCGATCACCATCGAGCCCGTTAGGATCAGAGCCTGTGATCTGCACCCCAGGGGCAACCACTGCATTGTTTCCGCTGCCGCCTGCACAGTCCAAATCAGCGCTACGGGCTCGGGTCGCACCTCGGTATCCGTTGAAGACTGCCACCGCGCGCGCTCCGTCGCCTTCAATACGCGTGTTTTGGCTATTCGGATTGAACGGATCGACAGTTTGCAAAAGCATATTTGAGCGGTTCGCATCGCCGGCAGCGAGCGTCACCGAGTCATAATTATTCAAATAGTCGGCAGTGCAGCCTGAGATGAACGCAACAACTGTTGCGGTCGAAAACCAACGCCAATTCATGAAGGTATCCCCCGACACCAAACCCATCATGCACCTTTTGAATTTTGTTGTCGAATCCACTCTCTAATCCGTTTGCCTTGTGACTGGGCGTTTCCCATACAAGGCGCCGGGAGTGCTTTATTGGGTAAGGTCGATTCTTGAGCTATTGGGTATTTTTGGGTATTTTTTTAGGTATGGCCATGAAGATCGGTTTCCTGCAAATCACCCCTGAAACCCTTGCTTTGGTCTCGGAGATCGACGAATTCAAAGGGGCCGTGTTCTGTTTTCAAATCGTGCCGCTGCCTGCCGCCCTGTTGAGCGGATTGCGGCCTGAGGTTCTACTTGCAAATCCGTGGCTGAGCGGTGAAACCGGGCTGCGTTTCGTCAGTGTCGGCGTGGGACGTACGATCGAGTGTCTGTTGTATTTCGTGGCGATGGCTGCATTCTTTCTGAGCGTCACCCGCTTGCGCCCAGATCAGGTCTACGGCCTTCTGCCCTTCTTTTTCATGGGTGTCATCTGTAACGGATTGGCTGCGGCGATCCAGTATTCACTCTCCGATACGGTTGCCATACAGGGTTTGTTGCCGTTCACGATCAATGCGGGACTGTTTGCCAACCAGAACCATTTTTCAGCTTTGCTCTTCGTCTCCATCCCCTTCGTTGTCTACTACGGCCTGTTTCGCGGGCACCTTCTGTCCGGGTCGCTCGGCTTGATAACGCTGCTGCTGTTGCTTCTGGCCGCCGGTTCGCGCGCCGGTATTCTGATAGGGCTGGCGATCACCATGGTATCAGTCGTCTTTCTGTCCGCGCGCTCGAGGCTGGGCGGGTATGGAATACCCGCTGTCTTCATCGGGCTTTCACTCTACACGATCGGGGGCGTGGACGAAGATCGATGCGGAAGTGGTTGACCCGGCCTTTGGACGGGCCGAATTTGCCCGCACGACGATCGCGGGAATTGAAGAGAACTGGGCGACGGGCGTCGGCTTTGGGAGTTTTCCGAAGGTCTATCAGATTTACGAAAAGGGAGAGATGATCTTCAAGCCCTACGTCAATCACGCCCACAATGATTATCTGGAATTGGCACTTGAAGGTGGCGCTCCTGTTGTCTTTCTGGTCGCAGCTTACGCGATATTGCTTTTTGCGTTTTCCGTTACGGCACGGCGAGATCCGCTGCAGAAAATGGCGTTTCTCTCAGTATCGTTTCTGCTCGTTCATTCTCTGGTCGATTATCCCTTGCGAACGGCGGCACTGGCGATGACCTTCGCCTATATGAATGGCGTTATCTTTCACAAGGGACTTGCTGAGCGGCTGAGCCAGAGAGGCGAGTCGACCGCCGCCCATGATGACAATCTGCTTGTTCCCGTCAGGCCGGCCCTGGCAAGACGATAGCAATGCGTCGCCTGAATTGGCCATGGATTGGCGCCGGATCGTGACCCAGTCATTTGACGAACGCCGAGATTGACAAGCCAGTGCATGGAACCTAAGCACGGGCGGCTAGGGCCGGGGGGTTCAGGCATGTCAAGGAGAGCTTCTTGAAAGGAATTATCCTTGCTGGAGGCAGTGGAACGCGTCTTTATCCACTAACATTAGCAGTCTCTAAGCAAATTCTGCCGATATACGACAAGCCGATGATCTATTATCCGCTGAGCGTTCTGATGCTCGCGGGTATCCGAGAGATTCTGATCATTTCGACGCCGCGTGACCTGCCGGTTTTTCGCGATCTGCTTGGCGATGGATCGGAGTTCGGGCTCGACCTGTCCTATGCCGAGCAGCCGCAGCCCAACGGGCTGGCGGAAGCCTTCATCATCGGCCGCAATTTTATCGGCAAGGACAACGTGTCGATGATCCTCGGCGACAACATCTATTTCGGCGATGGGCTGTCGCAGCTTTGCCGCGACGCTGCCTCGCGCGAAAAGGGCGCTTCGGTGTTCGCCTATCATGTCGAGGATCCCCAGCGTTATGGCGTGGTTTCCTTCGACAAGGCCACGGGAACGGCGCTGACGATCGAGGAAAAGCCGCAGGTGCCGAAATCCAACTGGGCGGTCACCGGTCTCTACTTCTATGACAACGATGTCGTCGACATCGCCCCTGCCATCCGTCCCTCGGCGCGCGGTGAGCTCGAGATCACGGCGGTCAACAACGTCTACCTTGAGCGCGGCCAGTTGCATGTGCATCGGTTGGGGCGCGGCTATGCCTGGCTCGACACCGGCACCCATGACAGCCTGCATGAGGCCTCGTCCTTCGTGCGCACCATCGAGCACCGCCAGGGCATCAAGGTCGCCTGTCCCGAAGAGATAGCCTTTGAACAGGGTTGGCTGACTGTGGACCAGGTTCTGCGTCGCGCCGATCACCTGGGCAAGAACGAATATGCCGCCTATCTGCGCCGGCGTGTCGTCGACCTGTCGGAGGCCTAGGTGCTGGAAGTCAGGCCCCTTGGCATCGATGGCGTTCTGGAAATCGTTCCGAAGCGACATGGCGACGCGCGCGGCTTCTTCGTCGAAACCTACAATGCCGAGCGCTTTTCGCAGGCCGGCATAGACTTGGCTTTCGTGCAGGACAATCATTCTTATTCCGCCGCGGCGGGCGTCTTGCGAGGGCTTCATTATCAGCTTGCGCCGCGCGCCCAGGACAAGCTGCTGCGCGTCATCCGGGGCAGCATTCTCGACGTTGCGGTCGACATTCGCCGCAGCTCCAAAACTTTCGGAAAATGGGTCGCTCTCGAAGTGTCGGCCGAAAAGGGCAACCAGATTCTGGTGCCGAAAGGCTTCGCGCACGGCTTCGTGACGCTCGTGCCCGACACCGAGGTCCTGTATAAGGTGACCGATACCTATTCGCAGGCGCATGACCGGTCGATCCGTTTCGACGATCCCGCCATCGGCATCGAATGGCCGTCATTGACCGGCGGGTTCCAGCTCTCGGACAAGGACCTGAAGGCGCCGCTGCTGGCTGCCGCCGAGGTGTTCGCCTGATGGGTTATTTGAGGACAGCGGCATGAATTTTCTGGTGACGGGCGGTGCTGGCTTTATCGGTTCGGCGGTATGCCGGCATCTATGCGCCAACCCGGCCTATCGGGTGACCAATCTCGACAAGCTGACCTATGCGGGAAACCTGGCCTCGCTGCGGCCGATCGAGAACGCACACAATTATCGCTTCGCGCAGGCCGATATCTGCGACGAAAGGGCCGTGCTCGACATCCTCCGGCGCGACGATATCGACATCGTCATGAACCTTGCCGCCGAGAGCCATGTCGACCGCTCGATCGATGGGCCGGGCACTTTTATCGAGACCAACATCGTCGGCACCTACAAGATGCTCAATGCCGCGCTGGAGTACTGGCGCGGCCTGCCCGAGGACAGGAAGAGCCATTTCCGCTTCCATCATGTCTCGACCGATGAGGTGTTTGGCGATCTTCCGTTCGATGGCGGCATGTTCGTCGAGGAAACGCCCTACGCGCCATCCTCGCCCTACTCCGCCTCGAAAGCGGCCTCGGACCATCTGGTGCGGGCCTGGCACGAAACCTATGGCCTGCCGGTCGTGCTTTCCAATTGCTCGAACAACTACGGACCCTATCACTTTCCCGAAAAGCTGATCCCGCTGGTCATCCTCAATGCGCTCGACGAAAAGCCGCTGCCGGTCTATGGCGCCGGCGCCAATGTGCGCGACTGGCTGTTCGTCGAGGATCACGCACGCGCGCTGGAACTTGTCGCGACCAGGGGACTGTCCGGCGAAAGCTACAATGTCGGCGGCAATTCCGAGCGGACGAACCTTGGCGTCGTCGAGACGATCTGCGATCTGCTCGACAGCAGGCGGCCGCGGGCAGGGGGCAAGAGCTATCGCGACCTGATTTCCTTCGTCACCGACCGCCCCGGTCACGATCGCCGCTATGCCATTGACGCCTCGAAGATAGGCCGGGACCTGGGCTGGACGCCCAATGAGAATTTCGACAGCGGCCTCGCCAAGACCGTCGACTGGTTTCTCGACAACAAATGGTGGTGGGGACCGATCCGCGAGCAGCGCTACGCCGGTGAACGGCTGGGCGAAGCACGCAAGGGGGCGGCGTGAGGCTGGTTGTCACCGGACGCGACGGGCAGGTCGCGGCAAGCCTCCTGGAGGCCGCCCAGGCGGCCGCCGGCGTTGAGGTCATCGCCATTGGCCGTCCGCAACTCGACCTTGCAAGACCCGACACGGTGATCGAAGCCATCGCGGCCGTGAAGCCGGATATCGTCGTGTCGGCTGCCGCCTACACGGCGGTGGATCAGGCCGAGGACGAGCCCGATCTGGCATTCGCGGTGAACGCCGTCGGCGCCGGCAAGGTGGCGCAAGCGGCGGCGCTGCTTGGCGTTCCCGTCATCCATCTATCGACCGACTATGTCTTCGACGGCACCGCCCATGGCGCCTATGTCGAGACCGACGCCACTGCACCGCGCAGCGTCTATGGCGCCTCCAAGCTTGCCGGCGAACAGGCGGTTGCATCGGCCAATCCGCGCCATCTGATCCTGCGCACGGCATGGGTCTACAGCCCGTTCGGCAAGAATTTCGTGAAAACCATGCTGCGGCTGGCCGCTGACCGCGACGAGATTTCGGTTGTGGCCGATCAGTGGGGAAATCCAACATCGGCACTTGATATCGCCGACGGCATCTTTCATATGGCGCGGCACCTCAAGGCGGACCTGAAGTTTGCGGAGTGGGGCGTCTACCATGTGGCGGGCGACGGCGACACAAATTGGGCCGAGTTTGCACAGCGCGTCTTCGTAACGAGTCTGGAAAGGGGCAGGCCGTACGCTGCGGTGCGCGGCATTTCGACGTCAGACTATCCGACGAAGGCGAAACGTCCTGCGAATTCACGCCTCAACTGCGGTAAAATGGCCGCTACGTTCGGCTGGCGGTGCAGATCTTGGTACACCGCGTGCGACGAGGTGGTTGAGCGGCTGACGGCCCGTTTGTAGGACCTTGCCAAAGTCATCTGATTGCAGTGTCAGGCCACGATGATACGAGCGGCAACCACACAGATCAATATCGACTCGCCTGGAGTACTTGCGAATGAAGGATGCCAACCACGGACCAGATGTCGTCGGGAAAAGCTACCTAGAGACGATCGCCGATATCCACTCGGCCCTAAGGCCGCGATCCTATTTCGAAGTTGGAGTCCAGTTTGGAAATACTCTTGAGCTGGCCAAGTGTGAAACGGTAGCGGTCGATCCCTACTTTGTCTGTGCAAAGAACATCATTGGCTCCAAGCCCCGCTGCTTTCTCTATCAGCAGACCAGCGACGATTTTTTCAAGAAAACGCGTCCGAGCAAGATTTTGGGCAAGCCTGTAGATTTGGCCTTTCTAGACGGCATGCATCTGTTCGAGTTCCTCCTGCGCGACTTCATCAACACCGAAAGAGAGTGCGCGGAAGGCTCAATCATTCTGCTGCACGACTGTCTCCCTCCCGGCTACAAGATGACCACCAGGGATATGAAAACGGCGATCGAACCTGCTGACAACAACTTTCCAGGGTGGTGGGCAGGTGACGTATGGAAGGTAGTTCCCACCCTGCTGAAGTATCGTCCCGATCTATCCGTGACTGTCACGGACTGCGCGCCGACCGGGTTGGTCGTCGTTACCAATCTCAACCCCGAGAGCACGGTTCTGCAGGACGCCTATGATGATATCTTGAAGACATTCAAAGCTGACAATCGGGACGAGTATGACGACTATTGGAAGTCGGTCAAAATCGTTCGTGAAACGGCGCTCAATATCGCGGCAAGGCACCGGCCGTTCGACGGATGCGGAAAGAGTTCCTGATATGGAAGCGATGGCCGAGCGGGTGACTGGGTTGGTCTCGTCTGCCCCCCGCGCGCCCGCTCCTATAAGTCGGAAGATCGCATCTTTTCGAAAGGCGACAGCCCAATTGACTCTGCGACGCTGTCAGCGCAAGTAGGTTTTCACTTTTCCGTTATCTGGATGTGATACCTGCATGATACCTGCTCTATTCCTTCATATTCAGAAGACCGCCGGGACGTCCATACTTGCAAAGGCATCCGAGCTGTATGGTCGAGAAAATTGCTGCATGCACGGCGATTATCTCAGCCGCACACCGGAACAACTCGAACCCTTGATGATGGTATCCGGCCATTTCGGTTTCGATTACGCTGAACGCTTCATGACGGGACGTTACAGCTTTACCTTCCTCCGGGATCCCGTTGAACGGCTGCTTTCATATTACAGCTACTGTCGTGGCGCGACGAGAGATGAGTATGAAATCAATACGTTGGCACATGACAACGATGCTGAAATGTTCTTTCGGGCAGGAGAGACGGCTGACTCCAAGTTCGCTTCGCACATGTGGAATCATCAAGCATGCCAACTGGCGTCGGGCTGGGGCGCCTCGTTGGTCGGCAAGAGCGATATCGAGCCAGGCGGGTTGCCGCCGGACGAGCTCCTCGATCGGGCCAAAGCCAACCTAGCTCGCTTCGATTACGTTGGGCTGGTGGAGAATTTCGAGGCCGACAACGCCGCAATCTTCGCCGCGCTTGGCGATACATCGTCGAACGTTTTCCGGATCAACGCAGCGCCGGTCCGAACGATGCGAGAAGAACTGCCGTCATCGACCCTGGACCTGTTGGCGACGTTGACCGAGATCGATCAGCAACTCTACGGCTGGGCGGTCCGATGGCGGGCGTCAGCGTATCAAACCCATAGAGATGGTACTGCGGCGGTTGCCGAATACGGGGCACGGCGTGCGTCACGCCGTGGCTAGCACGAAGCAGCGCTGGCTTCGAGG
>NZ_RZPF01000980.1:0-1799 GCF_004022735.1 Mesorhizobium sp. M7A.F.Ca.AU.001.01.1.1 | reverse complement strand
CATCTATGCGCTGCCGATCCAGATGCGGGCCTATTTCACCGCCGTGTTCATGGGCACCGACGTCGACCAGCCACGCAATCTGGCGAAATCGGTGACGGTGGAATAGGTTTTGCCTTCCAGACCGGAGGTTGGGCCGAATGGCATCGAAGTTCGCACGTCCAGTTCATCCTGGAGAATTCCTGCGTGAAGAATATCTCGTCCCGCTCGGCATGAGTGCAGGCGCGCTGGCGAAAAAGCTCAACCTTCCGCGCACCCGTATCGAACGCATTGCCAAGGAAGAGATCGGCCTGACTCCCGATACCGCTCTTCGCCTCGCCAGATTTTTCAACACCACGCCCGAATTCTGGATGAATTTTCAACAGGCCTATGAGCTTGAAACCGAAGCCAGAAAGCTGGCGCCGGAGCTCGAGAAGATTGAGCCGTTGGAAGTAGCGGCATAATCGGCTCTTTAAAAACTTCGCAGTTCCAAAGCTTCGTCCGGTTCACTAATGTTGCGCTGCAACCCGCGCTCCGGTGAACCATGTCCGACGCTCCCAAGACCTCCGGCATGACCCGGCTGAGGAACTATTTCCTCACGGGCTTCATCGTCTGCGCGCCCTTGGCGATCACCGCCTACATTGCCTGGTCGTTCATCGGCTGGGTCGATTCCTGGGTGAAGCCTTATATTCCGGCCCGCTACAGCCCTGACACCTACCTGTCGTTTCCGGTGCCGGGGTTCGGACTGATCGTGGCGCTTATCCTGATCACGCTGATCGGTTTCCTGACGGCAAACATCGTCGGCCGCGCCATCGTCAATTTCGGCGAGCGCCTGCTTGGCCGCATGCCGCTGGTGCGCGGCATCTACGGCTCGCTGAAACAGATTTTCGAGACCGTGCTGTCGAACAAGGGTGACATGTTCCGCCAGGTCGGGCTGGTCGAATATCCGCGCAAGGGCGTGTGGTCGCTGGTGTTCGTCGCCAGTGAAAAGGAAACCGAGATCAACCAGAAGCTCGACCAGGAAGGCGATCCGCTGATCGCCGTATTCATGCCGTGCACGCCAAACCCGACCACGGGCTTCCTGATGTATGTGCCGAAGTCGGACATCGTGCCGCTCGACATGACGATCGAGGATGGCGCCAAGCTGATCGTCTCCGCCGGTCTGGTGGCGCCCGAAGTAAAGCAAATGGTTGTCGTGAATGGCGAGCCGATCGAAGGGATGCTCGCCAACCCTTCGGTTGCCGCCCTGGCTCAGCCGGCGCGCAGAAGCCGCACGGCTTCGTCGCGACCGAACAAGTAAAGCAGCAGGCGCAACGCCTCACCACGCTGCGATTGCAGCTCCGGATCGCGTGACAGGATCAGCCTGGCATCGTCGCGGGCGGCCTCCAGAAGGTCGGCATGCGCCTCGATGCGAGCCACCTGGAAGCCCGGCGTGCCCGACTGGCGGGTGCCCAGCAATTCGCCTTCGCCGCGCAGCTTCAGGTCCTCCTCGGCGATCAGGAACCCATCCTCGGTCTCGCGCATCACCGACAGCCGGCGTTTTGCGGTCTCGCCGAGCGGGTCCTTGTAGAGCAGCACGCATGAGGAGGGCTTGTCACCGCGTCCGACCCGGCCGCGCAGCTGGTGCAACTGGGCCAGGCCGAAGCGCTCTGCATGCTCGATGACCATGACGGTGGCGTCCGGCACATCGACGCCGACCTCGATGACGGTGGTGGCGATCAGGATGCGTGTCTCGCCCTGCTTGAAGGCGCGCATCGCCTCGCTGAAACCATTGTTCGGCGATCGCATCGGTCTCGTTCACGGCCGCATGAAGGGTGCCGAGA
>NZ_RZPF01000979.1:0-1802 GCF_004022735.1 Mesorhizobium sp. M7A.F.Ca.AU.001.01.1.1 | reverse complement strand
ATCGACAGCTATGTTCCGCATGTCGTCGGCGGCTTGAAGTACAAGGGCGACTGGGGTGCGATCACTGGCGTCGTGGCCTATGACAGCAACTATGAGGAAGTGGCCGGCAAGGTCCGTTTGGACGTCAACGTCAGCAAGGAACTGACGCTGTTCGTCATGGGCGGCTACGGCACCAACGACAACATCAACGACTTCGGCACAGGCCGTACCCAATACAAGCCGTGGGGCGGTAACTGGGCAGTCTGGGGTGGCGGCACCTACAAGTTCAACGAGAAGACCTCGTTCAACGCCCAGATTTCCTATGACGACTGGAAGAACCTCGGCGTCGCTGCCAACGTTGCCTATACCATTGTGCCCGGCTTTACGGTCACGACTGAAGTCGATTACCTCAATGCAGGAAAATTCGACGACTTCGACTTCAACAACTGGACCAAGGCCGACAAGAAGAGCAGCGTCGGCGGCATCGTCCGCTTCCAGCGCAATTTCTAGCAGATCGACTGACCTCACCAGCCCGCCCGCAGCACATCGCTGCGGGCGGTTTTTTATGCATTGGTGTGAGAGTTACCCAGGAGCCAAGCCCATACCTTGATTTCGCCACCCGATCGGTGAAAAGCTCCTGAAATGGAATGGCGCGACGAGGGAATCATTCTCGGCACCCGCAAGCATGGCGAAACCAGCGCCATTCTCGAGGTGCTGACGCGAGCGCATGGCCGTCATCTCGGCCTTGTTCGCGGCGGCCGTTCGCGCAAACAGCAGCCCGTCCTCCAGCCCGGCAATCGCGTCGACCTGTTGTGGCGTGCGCGCCTTGATGAACATCTCGGCACGTTCCAGGCCGAAGCGATCGAGATGAATGCTGCCCGGTTGATGGACAGCGCCGTCGCCGTCTACGGCTTGCAGACCATGGCCGCGCATCTGCGCCTGCTGCCCGAGCGCGACGCGCATGAAGGTCTCTACGAAACGCTTGCCGTGATGATCGTCCATCTCGACGACGCCGACGTTGCCGGAGAACTGGTGGCGCGCTTCGAGCTTCTGGTGCTGGACGAACTCGGCTTCGGCCTCGATCTCAGCCAATGCGCCGCCACCGGCACGCGACAGGACCTGGCCTATGTTTCGCCGAAGTCGGGACGCGCGGTATCGCGCGAAGCCGGTTTGCCATGGCGCGACAGGATGCTGGCTCTGCCGGCCTTCCTGCAGCGCGGCTCCGGCCTGCGCGCGGATGCGGCTGATGTCGACGACGCCTTCCGGCTCACCGGCTTCTTCTTCAACCGCCACGTCTATGAGCCGCGCGGCATCGAGCCGCCGGACGCTCGTACCGGCTTCCTCGCCGCCTTGCGCAAACATCACGCACGCGGCAAGGCCATAGCTGGCGAGGACGCAGCCAGAGAAATCCTCACATGAGCGAAGTCGAACTTTATCCTGGCCGGGTCTCACCGCTCGGCCTCGGCACCATTCCGCACGCCGACATCCTGAAATACACCGGTTTGGAATTGCTGCAGCGCATCGTCGACGGCAAGTATCCGGCGCCGCCGATTTCCTTCCAGCTGAATTTCACTCTCACCGAAGTCTCGGAAGGGCGCGCTGTCTTTCGTGGCATGCCGAGCGAGCGCCATCTCAACCCGCTGGGCAGCGTGCATGGCGGCTGGGCGGCGACGCTGCTCGATTCGGCACTGGCCTGTGCCGTGCAGACGCTGCTCGAAAAGGGCGAGGCCTATACGACGGCGGAGTTCAAGGTGAATTTGACGCGTCCCATCACGCCGAAGACCGGCGAAGTGGTCTGCGAGGGCAGGGTTGTTCACAAGGGC
>NZ_RZPF01000978.1:0-1808 GCF_004022735.1 Mesorhizobium sp. M7A.F.Ca.AU.001.01.1.1 | reverse complement strand
GGTCGTACTTGATGGTCGAGACGGCCGAGGAGAGATCGGCGACGAGCTTGTCGTAGATCTTCTTGCCGGCGTAGATGCGGCAGGCGGCGGTGCAGTCCTGGCCGGCATTGTAATAGCCGAAGGCACGCAGGCCGTTGACCACGGCGCCGAGGTCGGCGTCGTCGAAGACGATGACCGGCGCCTTGCCGCCGAGCTCGAGATGCGTGCGCTTGACCGACTTGGCGGCCGCCTGCAGCACCTTCTTGCCGGTGGCGACATCGCCGGTGATCGAGATCATGTTGACCTTGGGATGATTGATCAGCGTGTTGCCGACGCTGTCGCCGCGGCCGAGCACGACATTGACGACGCCTTCGGGCAGGATGTCCGCAAGGATTTTTGCCAGCTTCAGCGCCGTCAGCGGTGTCTGCTCGGACGGTTTGAAGACGACGGTGTTGCCGCCGGCGATCGCCGGCGCCAGCTTCCAGGCCATCATCATCAGCGGATAGTTCCACGGCGCGATGGAAGCGACGATGCCAATGGCATCGCGACGGACCATCGAGGTGTGGCCGGGAATGTATTCGCCAGCGACGACGCCCGGCATCGAACGGACGGCGCCGGCGAAGAAGCGGTAGCAATCGACGATCGCCGGGATTTCGTCATTGAGCACGGCGTTGATCGGCTTGCCGCAGTTGAGCGCCTCGAGCGTGGCGAACTCCTTCGCGTCGGCTTCGATGCGGTCGGCGATCTTCAGCAAATAGCCGGAGCGCTGCGCCGGCGTGGTGCGCGACCACAAGACGAACGCCTGTTCGGCAGCAGTGACCGCCGCCTCGATCTGCGCCTGGCTGGCCTCGGGCAGGTTGAGGATGGTCGCCCCGGTCTTTGGATTGAGGATCGGCTCCTCGGTCTCGGTGCCCTTCTCGAATTTCGAGCCGATCAGCATCTGGGTGTCCATAAGGTTTCTCCCTTTACAGAAGCGAGTAGCGAGTAGCTGAAAGCGAGTAGGGTTTGACCGTCGATCCCTATTCGCTACTCCCTATTCGCTGTTTTTCATTTCCCGCTTCCAGCGATCTGGTCGCCGTCACGGGTGAGGTAATAAGCGGCAAGGATCGGCAGCAACGTCACCAGCATGACGACCATGGCAACGACATTGGTGACCGGGCGCTGGCGCGGACGGATCAGTTCTTCCAGCATCCAGATCGGCAGCGTCTGCTGCTGGCCGGCGGTGAAGGTGGTGACGATGACCTCGTCGAAGGACAGCGCGAAGGCCAGCATGCCGCCGGCAAGCAGCGCCGTGGCGATGTTGGGCAGCACGACATGGCGGAAGGTCTGAAAACCGTCGGCGCCGAGATCCATCGAAGCCTCGATCATCGAACCGGAAGTGCGGCGGAAACGGGCGACGGCGTTGTTGTAGACGACGACCACGCAGAAGGTGGCGTGGCCAAGCACGATCGTCCAGAACGAGAACGGGATGTCGGCCAGCGAAAAGGCCGAGCGCAGCGCAATGCCGGTGATGATGCCGGGCAGCGCGATCGGCAGGATGACCAGCAGCGAGATGGTTTCGCGGCCGAAGAATCTTGTCCGCGACACCGCCGCCGAACAGAGCGTGCCGAGGATGAGCGCGATCGCCGTCGAAATCGCGGCCACCCTGACCGACAGCGACAGCGCCTGCCAGACATCTGGCCGGTTCCAGGTCACGGCGAACCACTGCGTCGTCAGCCCTGGCGGCGGCCAGACGAAACTCTTCTCTTCGGTGGTGAAGGCATAGACGAAGATCAGCAGGATCGGCAGGTGCAGGAACAGCAGCCCGCAGGCGGCGGCAATCTTCAGGC
>NZ_RZPF01000977.1:0-1817 GCF_004022735.1 Mesorhizobium sp. M7A.F.Ca.AU.001.01.1.1 | reverse complement strand
CACCGGCTGGGCAGCAGCGCCAACGCCGGCCCTGGCGACCCCAGCAAGACCGGCGGCGATCGAGCCCGCGCCGCTCTGTCCGGACGTTGCGGCGGCGAGGCCGAAAGCCGTCGAAGTACTGCCGGCAAGATGCGCGCCGCCACGGGCAGCGACAGCCGACATCCGCCCCCCAGCACTGACCGCACCCGCTGCGCTGCCGAATCCGGCACGGGCACCCATGGCGCCGGCGACGCCAAGACCCGCGGCGGCGAGGCTCGTCCCCACAGCGGCACCCGCACCAAGCTGCGGGGCTCCGGAAACAAGGCCCGTTGCAATGCCGGGGCCGAAGATCGACAGCCCCATCAGAGACAGTGCGCCCAGCACCAGCGACAGCGCATCCGTGATTATTGGCTGTTCGGCGCCGAAACCGCGAGTGAACTCGCCGAAGAGACCCGAGCCGATGCCGACGATGACAGCGAGGACGAGGATCTTCACGCCGGACGCGACGATGTTGCCGAGGACTTTCTCGGCGAGGAAGGCTGTCCGGCTGAACAGCGCAAACGGGATCAGCACGAAGCCTGCCAGTGTCGTCAGCTTGAACTCAATGAGCGTGACAAAGATCTGGACGGCCAGAATGAAGAACGCGATCAGCACGATCGCCCAGGCGGTCATAAGCACTGCGATCTGGACAAAATTTTCGAAGAACGAGACGTAGCCCATCAGCTGGCTGGCGGCTTCGAGGATCGGATTGCCGGCATCGATGCCGACCTGCGCGACGCGGCCCGGCTGCAGGAGTGCGGGGCCCGAGAGCGCTGATCCTCCTGCCTTCAGTCCAAGCCCCGAGAAACTCTCGAAGACGATGCCGGCGAGGCGATTGAAGTTGCCGATGATGAAGGCGAAGAAGCCGATATAGAGCGTCTTCTTCACCAGCCGATGCAGCATGTCCTCGTCAGCGCCCCATGCCCAGAAAAGGCCGGCAAGCGTGATGTCGATGACGATCAGCGTGGAGGTGAGAAATGCCACTTCGCCGCCGAGCAGGCCGAATCCGGAATCGATATAGCGGGTAAAGGTTTCCAGGAAGCGGTCGATTACGCCCGTGTCGTTCATGGCGCCACCGTGTTCGAACGGGTATCTTGGGTATCGGCCGGGGTCGAAGGGGTCAGCGGCTGCAGCCGGCTCTGATCCTTCTCGATCGGTGGAGCGGCGTATGGTGCCACGGGTCGGGATGGCCGCAGGAAACGCCGGCGGTTCTCGGCCCAAGCCTTCCTGCAGGCCTCGTCTGCAATTGCAGCCATGCCAACTGCCCGGCATCGCTCGAGTTCAACGCTGGCCGGCTCGCCGCCCGGATACTCAGAACGCGGGGAGGACACGTCCTGCGAGCCGTTGCCGCGCAACGCCATAAAGGCGGCGGTCATGGCGGCGCCAAGTGCAATAACGGCTGTTATCCGGGCGGCGATCTTGAGATCCATGACCCGCCTCAGTCGTGGAACATTTTGACGGATGACGCGGTGTATCTGCTGCCCGTCATGAAGCGGCTGAACTGTTCTCGCGCCTGCTCCTGTGCAGCGGCCGTCCTTGCCTGCTCCAGCGCAGCAGCCCTGCCCTGCGCCGCCAGCATTGCGGTGAGGTCGGCGACCTGTCTTGCCTGCACGGCGAGAAGCTGGTTGCCGGCTTGCGTTGCCTGCAGCACGCCGACCGCCGATTGGCTGGCGTCGACGAGCGCGCTGGTTTGCTGCTGCGTCCCGTCGATATTGTCCACGGCAACAGCACCGGCCTTCAATGAGTGCTCGAAAGCCGACACCGATGTCCGCCAGCGCTCACGCGCGCCATCGACAAGC
>NZ_RZPF01000976.1:0-1820 GCF_004022735.1 Mesorhizobium sp. M7A.F.Ca.AU.001.01.1.1 | reverse complement strand
GGCAAGGACGTCCTCTTCGTCATGGCGGCGCAGGCCGAATACGGTCCGCATCTCAAGCAGCTGTTCACGCCATTGATGACAGGTGTCGGTCCGGTCGAGGCCGGCGTCAGGCTAGGCGCTGAACTCTCCTGGCTGAAGTCGCAAAAACCCCTGCCCGACCTCGTCGTGTCGCTCGGCTCAGCCGGCAGCCGGACGCTGGAGCAGACGGGAATCTACCAGGCGGTTTCGGTCAGCTACCGTGACATCGACGCTTCGCCGCTCGGCTTCGAGAAGGGTGCCACACCCTTCCTCGACCTGCCGGTGACCGTGCCATTGCCCTTCAAGATACCTGATATCAAGCAGGCGACGCTATCGACCGGCGGCGCGATCATCACCGGTGCGGCCTATGATGCTGTTAACGCCGACATGGTCGACATGGAGACCTTCGCCTGCCTGCGCGCCTGCCAGTTGTTCGACATTCCGCTGATCGGGCTGCGCGGCATTTCCGACGGGGCGGCGGATCTCAGGCATGTCGGCGACTGGACCGAATATCTTGAAGTCATCGATGAGAAGCTGGCGGAGGCCGTCATGCGGCTCGAACAGGCCATCGGTTCGGGCACGCTTCTGAAAGATTCGCCGCATGAAGACGCCAGACCGCTCTGAAACTCGCAACCCATTGCGTCGACTCATTTCTTTCTCTAAACGCTCGCCATGAAAACAGCCAATCATCCCGATACCGTCCTGATTGTCGATTTCGGCAGCCAGTTCACCCAGCTCATCGCCCGCCGCATCCGCGAGGCCGGCGTGTTTTCCGAGATCGTGCCGTTCCAGTCGGCCGAAGCGGCATTCAAGCGCATCAATCCGAAAGCCGTGATCCTGTCCGGCGGCCCGGCTTCGACCGGCGATATCGGCAGTCCGCGCGCGCCGCAGATCGTCTTCGACGCCGGCGTGCCGGTGCTCGGCATCTGTTACGGCCAGATGGCCATGTGCGTGCAGATGGGCGGCGTCGCCGAAAGCTCCGACCATCGCGAATTCGGCCGCGCCTTCGTCGAGATCCAGAAGGACAGCCCGCTGTTTGAGGGCCTGTGGGCGCCCGGCCAGCGCCACCAGGTGTGGATGAGCCATGGCGACCGCGTCATCTCCTTGCCCACCGGCTTCGAGGTGTTCGGCAAATCGGAGGGCTCGCCCTTCGCCATCTTCGGCAACATCGAGCGCAAGATGTACGGCATCATGTTCCACCCCGAGGTGGTGCATACGCCCGACGGTGCCCGGCTGCTCAGGAACTTCGTCCACAACATCGCCGGCATCGAGGGCGACTGGACCATGCGCGCCTACCGCGAGCACGCGGTCGAGGCGATCCGCAAGCAGGTCGGCAAGGGCAAGGTCATCTGCGCGCTGTCGGGCGGCGTCGATTCCTCCGTTGCCGCGCTGTTGATCCACGAAGCGGTCGGCGACCAGCTGACCTGCATCCTTGTCGACCACGGCCTGATGCGCAAGGACGAGGCCGCGGGCGTGGTGGCGATGTTCCGTGAGCACTACAATTTGCCGCTCATTCTGGTCAACGCGTCGGACCGTTTCATCGACGCCCTCGAGGGCGAGTCGGATCCGGAGAAAAAACGCAAGACCATAGGCCGGCTGTTCATCGAGGTGTTCGAGGAAGAGGCCAAGAAACTCGGCGGCGCCGAATTCCTGGCGCAAGGCACGCTCTATCCCGACGTGATCGAAAGTGTCTCCTTCACCGGCGGCCCGTCGGTGACGATCAAGTCGCACCACAATGTCGGCGGCCTGCCGGCGCGCATGAACATGCAGCTGGTCGAGCCGCTGCGCGAGCTGTTCAAGGA
>NZ_RZPF01000975.1:0-1835 GCF_004022735.1 Mesorhizobium sp. M7A.F.Ca.AU.001.01.1.1 | reverse complement strand
GGTATGAGTGGCCGTCTCATCGTCATCGGCCTTGGCCCCGGCAATGCCGATCAGGTCACCCCGGAGGCCAGCCGCGCTGTCGCCGAGGCGAAATTCTTTTACGGCTACAAACCCTATCTCGACCGGCTGGACCTGCGCCCGGACCAGACCCGCGTCGCTTCCGACAACCGCGAGGAACTCGCCCGCTCCAAGGACGCATTGAGCAAGGCTGCAGAGGGCCATGACGTCGCCGTGGTCTCCGGCGGCGATCCCGGCGTGTTCGCCATGGCGGCGGCCGTCTGCGAGGCGATCGAGGCCGGTCCGGTCGAATGGCGCGCAGTCGATGTCGCCGTGGTGCCCGGCATCACCGCCATGCTTGCGGTTGCCGCCCGCATCGGCGCGCCGCTCGGCCATGATTTCTGCGCCATCTCGCTCTCCGACAATCTAAAGCCATGGGAGTTGATCGAACTGCGCCTGCTGGCGGCGGCCGGTGCCGGCTTCGTCATCGCGCTTTACAACCCGATCAGCAAGGCCCGCCCCTGGCAACTCGGCCGCGCCTTCGAGTGCCTGACCGCCATCCTGCCGGGCACCACGCCGGTAATCTTCGGCCGCGCCGCCGGTCGCCCGGACGAGCGTATCGAGGTCTACCTGCTGGCCGATGTCGAGGCTGAAAAGGCGGACATGGCGACCTGCATCATCATCGGCTCGCCGGAAACCAGGATTATCAAGCGCACGGAGAAGCCGGCGCTGGTCTACACGCCGCGCTCGTCCACGGGACGGACAAAATGATCGATCCCAAATCGATCGACAATGGCGGCCAGCGCTTCGACGGTTTCAGCCGAGGGCACGTCCGGCAGATCAGGCCTGCGGATCATGACCACCTCGATGCCAAGCGCCCGCGCCGAGGCGATCTTGCCAAAGGTCGCCTCGCCGCCGCTGTTCTTGGACACCACGACATCGATGCGGTGCCTTTCGAGCAGCGCGCGTTCCTCCGCGTCGCGAAACGGGCCACGGGCCAACAGATATTCGGCGTCGGGCACGGCCAGCTTCGGCTCGACCGGATCGACACTGCGAATGACATAGTGGTGCTGGGGCGCTGCTTCGAAAGCCGCAACCTCTTGCCGGCCCAGTGCCAGAAAAACGCGGCGCGGCGCCGGTCCAAGCGCTTGCGCGGCATCGCCGACCGTACCGACCAACGTCCAGCGGTCGCCTTCGACAGGCTCCCAGCCGGGACGCCGCAGGGCAAGGATCGGCACGCCGGCCATGCGCGCGGCTTGTGCGGCATTGGCGGAGATTTGCGCCGCATAGGGATGCGTGGCGTCGATCAGCAGATCGGTGGCCGTTTCCGTGAGGTAAGCGGCCAGCCCGTCGGCGCCGCCAAAGCCTCCGCTTCGCACCGGCACGCCTTGCGCGACCGGGCTTTCGGTGCGGCCGGCCAGCGACAGTGTGACCGAGGCACGCGCCGCCAGTTTTCCGGCCAGTTGCCGCGCTTCGGTGGTGCCGCCGAGGATCAGGATACGGTGGGTCATTATGCCTGCTGAGCGTCAATCGCGAGCCGCCTGGCTGACAGTCGTCGGCATCGGCGAGGACGGTTTAGCGGGTCTCGGCGACGAGGCCAAGCAGCGGATTGCCCAGGCTGAGATCATCTTCGGCGGCAAGCGGCACCTCGCCCTTGTCGCTTCCTTCGCCAAGGGCGAGCCGCGCCCATGGCCGGTTCCGTTCGATGCCGAGATGGCTGACGTGCTGGCGCTCGCCGGCAGGAACGTCTGTGTGCTCGCCTCCGGCGATCCCTTCTTCCACGGCGTCGGCGCCACGCTCGCCCGCAAGGTCAAGGCGCAAGAGATGCACGTTATCCC
>NZ_RZPF01000974.1:0-1849 GCF_004022735.1 Mesorhizobium sp. M7A.F.Ca.AU.001.01.1.1 | reverse complement strand
GAATTCGCCATTGTCGCCGATCGAGGCAAAGCCCTGGCCTTCCTCGATCAGGTACCAGATGGTGCGATCGCGGCCGTCGGACAGGCTGACGGTGGCCCCGCAATAACGGCGACCGATCGGCCAGGTATCGTCGGCCGCCAGATAGCGATGCTGGTGAATGCGCCGGAAATCGGTGATCTGCACATCCGGCAGATGCGGCACGTGATGCACCTGATAGGAAAAGCGGCTGGTGATCTTGTTCAGTACCCAAGGCTGACCGCAGACCCCGCTGTCTTCATCGGAATAGACCGTAAGATCGGCGGCCTGCACGGTCTGGGTGATACCGAGAGGCGCGGCAAGCGGGGTGCAGAGCGAAATCAGGGCGGCAAGAGCGGATTTGGCGAAGCGAGTCATGGCAGCCTCTCAAGGTCGATTGTGCGCACTGTGCGGATTCGCTCGGCGGCGGTCAAGCGGTTGCGTTGACAATGGTTTCCCAGTTTGAAACTGCTTTTTGACCAAAGCCGAATTTACACGGCACCGGAATGGCTCTGGCACGTTCATGCCCGGATCCAAAAGAGCGCGGGTCCCGGGTCGTCAATGAGCCCGCCTCAAGCCTGCTCGCCGGCCAGCCATTCCAACGACCAGTGCGCCGGCCGCCCCACCGCAAGCAGCCTGTGCAGGGCCGGCAGCAGCGTCCGCAACTCGCCCTCCAGCGTGAACGGCGGATTGACCACCAGCAGACCGCTGCCGTCGAGGCTGGGTTCCGAAGAGGCCGGCCTGATCTCGAATTCGATGTCGAGCAGCTTCGGGATGCCCGATTGCTTCAGCGCCTTGCGGAAAGCGATGATCGCCTTGCGGTCCTTGATCGGATACCAGAGCGCGTAGATGCCGCCTGGCCAGCGCTTGTGCGCCCTTATGAGCCCGTCGACGAGGCGATCGAACTCACCCGCTTCCTCGAATGGCGGATCGATGAGAACAAGGCCGCGCTTCTCCTTCGGCGGCAGATGGGCGCCGAGCGCCAGCCAGCCATCGAGTTCGATGATCCGGGCCTGGAAATCGCCGGCAAAGAACGTCCTCAGCCTCGCGGCATCCTTGGGGTGCAGCTCGATCGCGGTCAGCCTGTCCTGCTTGCGCATGAGATGGCGCGCAATCAACGGCGAGCCCGGGTATTTCTGGATGCCACCCTCAGGGTTGAGCGACCGTATTGTCTCCAGATAAGGCGCGAGCAGTGCTGCCACCGGCGCGGCAAACGGGGCATCGATCAGCCTGCCGATGCCGCCTTGCCACTCACCCGTCTTCTGCGCTTCGGCCGACGACAGATCGTAGCGGCCAATGCCGGCATGGGTGTCGACGACCCGAAACGCCTTGTCCTTCTGCTTCAGATACTCGAGCAAGCGCGTCAGCACGACATGCTTGACGACGTCGGCGAAATTCCCGGCATGGTAGGCGTGGCGGTAGTTCATCGTTTTGTGCCGTTATGCATGTCGTTGTCCCAAAACCGCTGCACACTTTTGGGCGACATGCATCAGCCCCTGCCCCAGCGCGGCGGTGGCGGCTGAGAGTTCGGATTTTCCGGCCGACCGCCTCGAGTGCGCAAGGTCAGCAAAAATCCGATCAGGCCGATCGCCATCAGCGCGAAGCCGACCGGCCGTGCACGGCTGTCGATCTCGCCTGCGCCGGAGCGCAGGATGAGATCGACAGCCCGCATCGGTATGTCGTCGGCATCACCCGGTCCGACGGTGAAGACGTAGGGACCCGGGCTGACGGTCGCGATGACGCCGGCCTCGTCGCGAAAGATCTTGTCGGGCAGTTGCGGGCTGGCCTGGCGAGGATTGTCGGAATGGTTGAACTGCAGCGTCGAGGCGAGCAC
>NZ_RZPF01000973.1:0-1786 GCF_004022735.1 Mesorhizobium sp. M7A.F.Ca.AU.001.01.1.1 | reverse complement strand
GTGCGCACGCCGCTCGGCGTCGTCGGCGTCATCTATGAGAGCCGCCCGAACGTCACCGCCGATGCCGGCGCGCTGTGCCTCAAAGCCGGCAATCCGGTGATCCTGCGCGGCGGTTCGGATTCGCTCAATTCTTCCGCCGCCATCCACGCCTGCCTGGTCGAAGGGCTGAAGCAAGCGGGCCTGCCGGAGGATGCCATCCAGCTGGTGCCGACCACCGACCGCGCCGCCGTCGGCGAAATGCTGAAGGGGTTGGGCGGCAACCTCGACGTCATTATCCCGCGCGGTGGCAAAAGCCTGGTCGGACGGGTGCAGGCCGAGGCGCGGGTCCCGGTCTTCGCGCATCTCGAAGGCATCTGCCATCTCTACATCGACCGTTCCGCCAAGCTCGATATGGCTGTCAGGATCGCCGTCAACGCCAAGATGCGACGCACCGGCGTCTGCGGTGCCGCAGAGACGCTGCTGGTCGACCGGGCGGTTGCCTCCACGCATCTGGTGCCGATCCTTGATGCACTTCGCGCCGCCGGCTGCGAAATCCATGCCGATGCCGAGGTGCTGAAAGTGTTTTTCGACGCCAAACCGGCGACCGATGCCGACTGGATCACCGAGTATCTCGATGCCATCATCGCGGTAAAACTGGTCGACGGTATCGGTGGTGCGATCGAGCATATCGAGACGTTTTCCTCGCATCACACCGAGGCGATCGTCGCCGAGGATGCGCAAGCCGTCGAGCGGTTTTTCAACGAGATCGATTCGGCGATCCTGCTGCACAACGCATCGACGCAGTTCGCCGACGGCGGCGAATTCGGCATGGGCGCCGAGATCGGCATCGCCACCGGCAAGATGCATGCGCGCGGACCGGTGGGCGTCGAACAGCTGACGTCGTTCAAATACCGTGTGCGCGGGTCGGGACAGGTGAGACCTTGAGCGCTGGTCTTACCCTTCCCCTTGTGGGGAGGGTGGCGAGCACAGCGAGCCGGGTGGGGGGACGACGCTGAATTCCGCGATACCCCTACCCCGCTCCGCTTCGCGGATCGACCCTCCCCACAAGGACGAGGGTAAGGAGGCTATCTCCTCCCACTATCTCAAAATGCCGCACGCCGAGAAAGGCCTTGCCGTCGGCCTGTTCGGCGGTTCGTTCAATCCGCCGCATGCCGGCCATGCGCTGGTCGCCGAGATCGCGCTCAGACGCCTGGCGCTCGACCAGTTGTGGTGGATGGTGACGCCGGGCAATCCGCTGAAGAACACCAGGGAGTTGGCGCCGCTGGGCGAACGGCTGCAGCTGTCGGAACAGATCGCCAAGAACCCGAAGATCAAGGTCACCGCTTTCGAAGCCGCCCATCACGTCCGCTACACCGCCGATACGCTGGCGCTGGTCAAGGCGCGCAACCCCGGTGTCGATTTCGTCTGGATCATGGGTGCCGACAGCCTGCGCGATTTCCATCGCTGGCAGCGCTGGCGCGAGATCGTCATGACCTTCCCGATCGCCGTCATCGACCGCCCGGGCGCGACGCTGTCGTTCCTGTCCTCGGTCGTCGCCAAGACCTTCGACTATGCCCGCATCGACGAGGGCGATGCGCCGCGGCTTGCCCGCATGAAGGCGCCGGCCTGGACCTTCATTCACGGCCCGCGCTCGTCGCTGTCATCGAGCGCGATCCGCAAGCTGGCGAAGGGGTGAGCCCGGCCGCCCGGCCATGTCGCTTTTATCGCTTCCTTTGCCCGTTTCATGGGCAATCCTGAGCAGGCATGTCGATTCCCAGGAAAAACCGCAGCGAAGCCGAGCAGGGCG
>NZ_RZPF01000972.1:0-1873 GCF_004022735.1 Mesorhizobium sp. M7A.F.Ca.AU.001.01.1.1 | reverse complement strand
ACCTGGCACAACACCATCCCGGCACTCGCGGATGAGTTCCGGGTGCTGGCGCCCGATCTGGTCGGTTTCGGTCTCTCAGATGCGTCGGCAGATGGGAAACACGTTCCCCGCCTCGACCGGCGCCATCACGTGTCAGCCTTCATCGAAGCGCTCGGGATCACCCGATGCGCGCTGGTCGGCCATTCCGAAGGCGGTTTCATCGCGGCAATGCTCGCCGTTGAAAATCCGGGTCTGGTCGACAAGGTGGTCGTCGTGAGCAGCGGCGCCACCGCGCCGCGTCTCGGCGGGAATGAGGACCACGCTTGGCAGGCAGCAGCGGCGGCAGCGTATAATGTGCTCGAGGGCTGCGATACAGAGGATGACTTTCTGCGCACCAACGCAAGGCTAAGCATGAAGAATCCGCCGGAGTTCGTGGACCTGCTAAGAAAGAACTACCGCCTAGCCTGCGAGACCGGTCAACTGGAACGCTTCAGGCAGGCTGCCCGGATAAAGGACGACACCGAATATACCCAGATTCAGGAGGACCATCTCCTTCCGCATTTGCCCACCATGCGGGCCAAACTATTCCTAGCTTGGTCGGCCTGTGACGAAACCGTGCCGGTGGCGCGTGGCATCAAGCTGCTGGAACGCGCCCCGCAAGCCGATATGTACATTTTCGCCAATGCCGGTCACATGGTAATGATCGATCGCCCGCGCGAATTTAATGGAGTCATTCGGGACTGGCTTGGCAGCTAGCGCCGGCGTTGCAGAATGGGCCGGGCTGAGGAGTGAAGAAAGCGAGCCTTTCGACGAAACCGCGATCAAGGATGCGATGACAGCCGTGCGCACCGCCACAATAAGCCTTCAGGCGACGATGCTGGACTATTCTCCTGACGGGCACTGAAAAATGTCAACGCAAAGCCCACGCAGGGAGGCTGAGCGCGACAGCCCTGCTGGCGGCACAATCGTCGCCGACCTATGTCGGTATCCAACCGGTTGCGAGGCCCGATCGCGATGATGGAACAGTGTGGCACGATGGCTGACCCTGCTCCGGCCTGAGCTGTCGGTCGGCGCTCGTTGCGACGCCGCGACCTTGCCTAGATCGTGCTTGGCGGCGGCGCCTTGGTATGCCATCGCCGACATCGTGCTCGCCTGCTGGCGGGTCTCGGCCTGGTCGCCAGCGTCGGAATCGGGGGCGCGCTTATCTATGCCCTTCAGACCCGCGATGCGGGTCGGCCGAACGAAGAACTGTCAATGGCCACGGAATCGGGACCCTGTTTTTTCCCGCAAAAGGGACCCCGGCTTTCGGTGTTGAGAGGCACGCCGGTAAGCGCCCGATCAGGCGAAGCTGGTCGGGGTTGCACAGCCTGATCGGGCGCGACTGATTGGCTTTCGAACTTCAGCTTTGAGAGCGGCTCTTGAAGCGCCAGGATTCGTTGCCAGTCTCGGCGATCTCGCAGTGATGGGTGAGGCGGTCGAGCAGCGCGGTTGTCATCTTGGCGTCGCCGAAGACGCTCGGCCATTCCCCGAAGGCGAGATTGGTGGTGATGATGACGCTGGTGCGCTCGTAAAGCTTCGAGACCAGATGGAAGAGCAACTGCCCGCCGGCCTGGGCGAAGGGAAGATAGCCGAGTTCATCGAAGACGACGAAGTCGAGCCGGGTAAGATGATCGGCAATGCGGCCCTGCCGGCCGGCACGGGTCTCGGTCTCGAGCCTGTTGACGAGGTCGACAACGTTGAAGAAGCGCCCGCGTGCGCCGTTGCGGATGAGAGAACGGGCAATGGCGATCGCCAGATGCGACTTGCCGGTGCCTGTCCCGCCGACCAGGACGACATTGCGCTGATCGGCGACGAACGCGCCGGCGGCGAGGTCGCGGATCAGGCTCTCGTTGAC
>NZ_RZPF01000971.1:0-1874 GCF_004022735.1 Mesorhizobium sp. M7A.F.Ca.AU.001.01.1.1 | reverse complement strand
CGTGAAGACCGTATAGGCGATGATCAGACCAATATGGGTGTCGTACAGCCCGACGCCACGATAGATAAGGAATACCGGCAGGACGATGCCGATCGGTGGCAGGAAGCGCTGTGACAGCACCCAGAAAGACAGGTGCTGGCCGCCCGTGTTGTAGCGCGCCAGACTATAAGCCATCAGCGTGCCCAACAACGCTGAAAGCACGGTGGCCGACAGCGAAATGATCAGACTGTTGATGAGCCCGTCGAGGCCGCGATAAGCGAACAGCGCAGCTTTGTAGTGTACAAGGGTCGGCTCGGCAGGGAACCAGACGGGCGGCACGGTGAGGTAGTCGTCGCTCGGCTTGATCGAGGTGTTGAACATCCAGTAGAGGGGCCACAGCACGAACACGAGGAAGAAGCCGAGCAGCAGCATGCGACCGATCGGCACCGACCGGCGTTTCCTGCGGCGGGCGGGCGCGACGGCGGCCATCAGACCGGCTCCACCTTCAAGAGCCGCCGCACCAGCAGCGTCACTACCAGCGCGGTGAAAATCAGGAATAGCCAGCTTCCGGCCGTCGCCTGCGACAGATGAAACTGGGTGAAGCCGACCGTGTAGAGATAGTAGGAAGCCGTGTAGGTTTGCGTACCCGGGCCGCCGCCGGTCATGATAAAAATGGTATCGAACATTCGGATGGCGTCAAGCAGGCGGAAGGTCAACGCCAGCAGCATCATAGACCCGAGATGCGGCAGCGTGATCGCCCAGAAGGCCTGCCAGGCATTGACGCCGTCGAGTTCCGCCGCCTCGTAGAGGTTCGGAGGGATTGCGGTAAGCCCGGCGAGCAGGACGACAAACATGAACGGAGTCCACTGCCAGACATCAGCGATGATCAGCGAGACATAAAGCCATGGGCGCTCGGTCATCCAGCCGATCGTCACCTCCTGCCCCAACAGTTGCGTCAGGATGTAGTTGGTTGGCCCGAAAGGCCGCTGAAGCAGCAGCGTCCACGCTTGGCCGACTATCACCGGGCTGATGAAAAGCGGCACGATCAGGATCGACATGACGACACCGCGCCCCGGAAAGCTGCGCACCATGGTGAGCGCCACCAGAAGGCCCAGCACGAATTCGATGGCGACGCTGATGCTCGACAGGCAGGCCGTCAGCAAGAGCGACCACCGTGCCACGGGATCGAACACCACCCGCTCGAAGTTTTTCAAGCCGACAAAGGCGTGGCCCGGCACCTGGAAGTCGTAGTTGATGAAGGACACGACCAGTGAGAACAGCAGCGGATAGATCGACAGCGCCAGTATCAACAGCACCGCGGGCGCGACCAGAATCCATTTGAAGTGGCGGTCCGCCCACTGTGCGAGGGTCGAAAGCCGAGGCGGGGCGCCGGTGGTCGTCATGCGACTGATCGTGGTGGTGTGCGGCATCGATTTATTCCAAAGATCGCCACGCGGTTGAGCCAGGGTGTTGCGAGCAAAGCGCCCGCAACACCGGTCTGGTGCTAGAAACCCGGCTCCCCTCCAGGCGAGTCTCAGAGGGTGACTGCCATGCCAAGCTTCTCCACTGTGTTGTCAGCGGTGGCGCCGGGCAGTTTCAGGAACTCGGTGTAGAATGCCTTTTGCGACTCCATCCCGAGCCGATCGGTCGTCTCGTTCCACTCGGCGGCCGCCGTTTCCAGCGATGCTTTCGGATCCGCACCAGCCCACACTGCGGTGCACATGCGGTCGATGCTCAAGAAATAGTCCTGCGCACCTGGCATGATCGGGTCGAGCAGGCCGACATTCGCCGAGTTGTTGAGGTTGGCCAGGTACTCCTTGGCGCTCGGGAACAGTGCTCCATAGAGCTCCGACTTGAAATGCGAAATGCGGTATGGGTCGCGCAGCGCATAGGGC
>NZ_RZPF01000096.1:0-12398 GCF_004022735.1 Mesorhizobium sp. M7A.F.Ca.AU.001.01.1.1 | reverse complement strand
GGATTGCGTTTCAACATGCCGAGGGTCTTGAGGTCGGCGCGGCCGATATAGTCCACCTCCCCCGTGGATAGCGCCGCCATGCGAGCGGCGAGATCTGTGATGGCGATGAACTCCACCTCGTCGAGATAGGGCTTGCCATTCTTGAAGTAGTTTGGATTGCGCTTGAGCTTGGCCGAAACGCCGGGCTGGAAATTCTCGAGGACGAAAGCACCGGTGCGAACGCCTGAAGCCCAATCCGCCTTGCCGTCCTTGGCCGGCATGATGACCAGATGGTAGTCACTCATGATGTAAGGGAAATCGGCGTTGCCGCTCTTGAGCGTGAAGACCACCGTTTCCGGGCCGTCCGACTTGACATCGGCGACGGAGTCCAACAGCGACTTCGCCGCCGATTTGGTGTCCTTGCCCATGTGATATTGCAAGGAGGTCACGACGTCATCCGCCTTCACGGTCTTGCCGTTGTGAAAGGTTGCGCCTTTGCGCAGCTTGAAAGCCCAGGTTTTGGCTCCATCCGAAGTTTCAAAGCTCTCGGCGAGGTCCGGTTGGACATTGCCTTTGGCGTCGACCTCAGTGAGGCTGTTGGACAGCGAGCCCGAAAATGCGGTTTGTGTGAACGTGTCGGGGTAGCCGGCCGGATCGATCGAATCCGTCGTCGCGCCATGAGCCATGCCGAGCTTGGCGAAGCCGCCCTGCATCGGTTCGGCCCGCGCCGTGCTCACGAACAGCCGGTCGGCGGCGGCAACGGTCAGGCCCGCGGCCAGCCCAAGATGAATGAAGTCGCGGCGGGAAACCTTGCCGCCTCCGACCAGGCTTTGCGCGATACCAAGCTTGTATTCAGATTCTGACATTTGACTCTCCCATTGCGGAGTTCCCCGCGTTATTTCTCGTCAAGCACCGGCGAACAAATCTGCTTATTGGCTCCGCCACCTTTCCTTCGAATTTTTCCAATCCCAATCGGCTTGCGCCAATCAGGCCGTCACGTAGATGCCGCCGGCTTCGACGGTGACTGGAAATGTGCGCGCGCGAACGGAGGGATCGACCAAGGCCGCGCCTGACTTGATGTCGAACTCCCACCCGTGCCAGGCGCATCGAACGATCTCGTTTTCGCGATGATAGATGAATTGCGCCTGTTCAACGGGCGCGGTTGTGCCGCATTGCGGCCCCTCGCAAAGCGGAGCGCCGCGGTGCGGACAGACATTCAGCAGCGCGTGGAATGAATCTCCGATGCGGAAAATCCCGACCGAAAGGCTGCGGATCTTGGCGATGAACGGAGACCCTGTTTCGATCTCGTCGACGCGGCAGATATATGTCTTCTCGGGCATCGTATGCTTCCTCAGGCGGCATTCGCGGCTTGCGCGCGGGGGATGCGTTTGTAGACTTCCAGCGCGTTCAGTCCCATGATCTTGCTCTTCCATGCAGGAGGGATTTGCAGCGTGTTGGCATCGTCGTAATCCCAGTGCGGATAGTCTGATGCAAACATCAGCGTGTTTTCGCCGTCCATCGCTTCGAGCGTGGACCAGAGATGTTGGATGTTTGCAGGCTGCTCCAGCGGCTGCGTGGAAAAGCGGATGTTGCGCCGGCAATATTCAGACGGCAGCATCTTCAGCCATGGCGTCTCCTTGCGCAGCGCTTTGTAGTCGGCGTCCAGGCGCCAAAGGACCGACGGAACCCAGGCGACGCCGCACTCGATGATCACGAAGTAGAGGTCCGGCCATTTCTCGAAGACGCCATGGGCGATCATGCTTGCCACGTGCGACATCGCCGACATGTGCAGAATGGCATGCGTTTCCCAGAAGAATGTCGTCGGAGCAGGAGCAATGGCAGTTGAATTCACGCCGCCATGCCCGCCCAGATGAATGGCGAATGGCAACCCCACTTCCGCGCAGGCTTCGTAGATCGGATGGTAAAACGGGTCGCCATACGGCTTGACGGACCCCTGGGAGGCGAGAACCTGGACCATGCGCGGATGGCTGCCAAGACGGCGTATCTCGGCGGCAGCGAGCTTCGGATCCTGTGGCGCGATGATGATCGAGCCCATGAACCGATCGTCTTTCGGCAACCACTGATCGATCTGATAATCGTTGTAAGCGCTGACCAGAGCGCTGGCATAGTAAGGGTTAGCCAGGGTCGACGCCTCGATAGGCTCATCGCCGGCAGGATCGCCACGTCGACTTTGTATTTGTCGAGGTGCTTCTCTTTCATGATGAAATAGTTGTCGGCTTCCGTTTTCGGACGGATGTCCTTGCGGGAAAAGTCCTGCGGGTGGAACCAGGGCCGATGACCATGCGGAAAGGCCCCAACGGGCCCTGTTTTCTCGCCCTCGATGAACATGTCTTTCCACAAGCCGGAGAGATAGGGCTCCAACACAGTAGCGCTTGACCAGTAATTATGACAGTCGCAGTCGACTATGAACACTTCTTCCGCTCCGTATCCGTATCTCGTCCCGGCGGCGCTGCCGGCCGCTGATGTGCTACAGCTTCCGCCTTGAGTATTGTTTGATCAAGCTTATGATACGTGGAATATGATCGAGTTTTTCGATTGGAGATTTCATGCAACTTGATCACATCGAGACCTTTCTGGACATCATCGAATCGAGAAACTTCAATCGCACCGCGGATCGGCTAGGATTGACCCAGTCGACGATCAGCACCCGCATCAAGAACCTCGAGAGCGCAATCGGGTCCGAACTGTTCCAGCGCGGACGCGCTGGGGCGGAACCGACCGCCGCAGGACGCCGGTTCGAAGCTTACGCAAGATCCCTGCTGTCCACATGGTCGCAGGCTCGCCACGATGTCCGGGCGTTCAATCGTTTCGAAGGCACCTTGCGCGTCGCCGCGCAGGTCGGGATGACCCGCTCGGTTTTGCCGGGTTGGGTGGAGACGCTGTGTCAGGCTCTTCCCAAATCGTCGATCCATGTCGAGTCGGATTATTCGAACCAGATGGTCAGCGACCTAAGCATGGGAAATCTCGACATCGCTGTGCTTTACGCCCCACGATACCTACCCGAAATCTCCTATGAACATTTGATGGTTGAGGAATATGTGATGGTTTCCACGGTAGCCAGAACCCTCTCCGAGGTCGATCCTGAAACCTATATTCGTCCTGGCTATACGGTCCTGCTGGAGAAGGCCCATGCCGAATTGCTTGGCGAGTTGGCGATCTGTCGCCTTTCCATGGGATCAGAAACCTTGGCGGAGATGATGCTACGGCGCGCGGGCGGGACCTGCTATATGCGAAGTGACGATGCGCGCAGGTTCGCCCTCGAACGCCCATCGTTCATCGTCGAAGGTGCTCCGACCCTGCATCAGCCGGTACACACGGCCATCCTGGCGCGCCGCAAGCACGAACCGATCATCCGCAAGGGAATCCGCGCCCTTCACGTTGCCGTGATGTCATTGGATATGTAATCGAAATAATCGATCATAACGCGGGAGGGAGGCTCCTGTTATGGCGGGCCTGGAAATGGCATCTTGGCTCTACTTTAAACCGAGATGAATGATGAACGCACACGTTGGGACCCCCGGCCTCCTCCCGATGATGCGTCATCGGCAATGGGCACAAACCACATCGCAGCTCGTACTCTGCCGTCGTGTAATCGAGGAGACGCCCGATGTGAAAACTTTCGTTTTCACATCCCCGACGGATCGGATGTTCTGCTTCAGCGCGGGCCAGTATGTGCTCGTGCACCTCAAGATCGAGGGTGCCGCGGTGACGCGCTCCTACTCTGTTTCCTCACCACCGACGCGACCGCTCGACCTGCAGATCACGGTGAAGCGAACACCGGGCGGCCTGGTTTCGAATTGGCTCCACGACAATTTGGGGGCGGGCGACGAGGTCGAAATCGAAGGGCCGCTCGGCTCATTCAATCTCGATGACCTGCCATATGAAACGCCGCTCTTCCTTTCGGGCGGCAGCGGGATAACGCCCGTGATGTCGATGTTGCGTGCGCTTACCGACCGCGCAACCGACCAGGATATCTCCTTCATTCATAGTGCCAGAACGCCAGGTGATATAATCTTTCGACGGGAATTGGACGCACTTGCCTCTCGCTTCCCCAACGTGCGGGTAACGTGCGTTTGCAGCCAGGAAGATCGCACCTGGAGGGGGCCAACTGGCCGAATAGACAGTCAGATGCTGCTGACCCTCGTTCCCAATCTCCACAGGCGCACCGTTTTTGCCTGTGGACCCGAAGGGTACATGAAGACGGCACGGGCCTGCCTTCACGCAATAGGCTTCCCGCCGGCGCAGTATCACGAGGAGAGTTTCGGAGGCAGCAATGGTTCGCGGTCGGAATTGGCTTCAGCGATTTCGTCTTCGGTCCGTTTCGCCCGCTCGGGCGTGGAGCATCACTGCGCGCCCGGAGAGACCCTGCTTGAAGCGGCACGGAACTGTGGCATCTACATCCCAACCGCCTGCCAGCAGGGCGTTTGCGGAACGTGCCGAATAGCCAAACTATCCGGCGAAGTTGCCATGGACGATCTAGGCGGGCTGAATGCTGAAGATAAATCGGCCGGCTATGTCCTGGCATGTTGCAGCCGCCCGCAAGGAACGGTTTTGCTCGACGTTTAACTCGGCGTTGTTGACCTTTGAAAAGGCCGCCTTGCGCGCGCTTGGCCTCGAGGGTCTGGTCTCAAAATGTTGCCGCCGCCGTCGAAATGGGAGCAGAGCCGCCCCCCTTCCTCCTGGTTTTCGGGTTTACCACCCGCGCACCCGTGGCACCGTTCGACTTATTCCAACCCTTACTGAGCTACAGACGCGAATGTCAGCTTTAGGGCTCGAAACGTGGCAGCGCATTGGCCGGCCGCCAGGCAACTACGATCGGTTGCTGGACTTCAGCCGCGCGGTCACCGGCACATTGTTCTTCGTGCCGGCGACGACATTTCTGGAGAACGTTGCGACCCGGGAAGCAGTCACCTCGACCGCTGGTCCGGCCCTGTCGGACGGATCTATTCGGAGTCATCGTAAGTAGGTCCGCCAGACCATACAGTACGAGGAAACGGCTTGGCGACCCGTACAGAGAACGCTGACCCTCAGCGACTAGCACATCTTATCTGTCAACTGGTTACGAGGCGGTTCGCCCAAATTCAAGAAGCTAGGCCAGCCATTCGCTGACCGCATTTATCTTACACCCATTGGCAGCTTTGCGCCTCAAATCGGCCGATAGGGCGGCCCTATCCGTGCCGTTAAGCGGACGTCGATGAACGGCACGCCAAGAACGGCTTGCGCCATCTGGTCACCCGAGGCGTTTGTGGCGTGCCGAGTTGATATGAGACCCAGCGTCTTGGTCGAAATTAGAACGGGAGCTTGATATCGCCCACCGACAAAGGGCTACCGGCCGCTATGAGCGCGGCAACCGTCTCTCTGTCCTGTTGCCGGCGCCTCATGAGTCCGTTCAGCACCCTGTCGAGAGATATCGCGCCGGCTCCGGCGATGGCGAGGACGAACATGCCGCCCGCTATGGCGAGATCCTTTTCCAAATGCAGCAATTCGTTCTGGCTGGCGAAATTGGTGTGGAACAGGGCTGCTGTTGCCAAACAGAACAGTCCGAGCGCGACCGCGCCCAGACGCGTCAGCAGGCCCAGGCCGATCGAAAGACCGGCTCCCAGCTGCAGCGCTATGGTGGCCATCAGAAGCGGCAGGCTGACGCCGAGGGCGGCCATGGCTTTTGCGGCACCGTCGAAATGGATCGCCAGCTCAACGCCTTCATGCACGAAGAGCAATGAGAGCAGCAGGCGACCCGTCAGCAGGGTCAAGTCGGTGAGATGTAGTTTCAAGGCGATTTGTGTCGTTGTCACGATTGGCTCCAGATAGGAAAGAGGGCAGGCGCCGCACGACGGCGCCCGCCTGGCTTCATTGGGTCACTTTGGTGTCGATGGCCTTCTGCAGGTCTGCGCGTTCCTCGCAGCCTGCCGGGCAGAGCTGGGTCAGCGATGCCAGCTGCTCCCTAGCTTTGGCCATGTCGCCGGTCTCGACATAGAGTTCGCCGAGATATTCGCGCGCCGCCTTGTGGTCCGGCTTCAGTTCGAGCGCCTTGGTGTAGTAGGTCAGTGCCGTCGTGTAATCGCCGGTCTTGCGCAGCGTGAAGCCGAGCAGATTGTAGACGTCGGCCTGCTGCGTGTCCTGCGCCAGGTCACGAAGATCGGCCAATGCACCCTTATAGTCCTTGGCATCGATCTTGGCTTTTACTGCGGTGAGGTCGGGCGCGTCGTCGCCTTCAATGTTGTCCACGGCATAGGCCGGCCCGGTGACGGCGACCGGAACGGCAGTCAGCACGGCAACGGCGCCGAGCAGCCCGAACAGGTTGTGCCTGTTGAAGAGGGAAGGTTCCATTGTCTTTCTCGCTTTGGGATTGCCGCGCTTAAATTTGCACGGGGGTGAAGCCGTAGGCGTTGCCGTCCTTGACGAAGGTGCCGGTGCCCGGGAACGGGAAGTGCGAACCGGAGATGCGGATGTTGTCGGCAATCACGCGATCGATCAGTTTGTGGCGCGTGGTAATGGCCGTCGGCCCATCCTGGTCGTAGGTGCCTTGCCAGTCCGGATGCGGCGCCAGTAGTGCCGGCACATACATTGTGTCTGCCGAAATCATGATCTGCTCCTTGCCGGAGTTTGCGAGGTAGACCGAATGGCCTGGCGTATGACCGGGCGCGGCGATGATCTGCATGCCAGGCGCCACTTCGGCGCCGTCCTCGACCAGCTTCCAGTTCTTCCATTTCGGGAAGTTTTCGGCGATGCGCTTGCCCGCCGGCTTGCGCCCTTCGGGCAGCTTTGCCAGTCGGCCGGGGTCGGTCCACCACTTGTATTCCGTGGCGTTGACGATGAGCTCGGCATTGGGGAACACAGGCGCGCTGGTCCCCTTTTCCATCAGGCCCCAGACGTGGTCGGGATGGAAATGCGAGATCATGATGGTGTCGATAGTCTTGTAGTCGATGCCAGCGGCGGCCATGTTGGCCGGCAGATGGGTGGCATTGGTTTGCCATTGGCCGACGCCCGAACCGGCATCCATCATAATCACCTTGCCGTTCATCTTGAGGACGACGACGGTGAGCGGGATAGGCATGAAGTCTGTCGTCAGGCCGGCCTTGGCAAGGGCTGCCTTGGTGTCCTCGACGGAGACATCCTTGATGAAAGCTGGGTCGTGCGGCTTGCGCCAGATGCCGTCATAGATGGCGGTGATCTCGATATCGCCGACCATGTATTTGTAGAAGCCAACGGCCGGCTCGACTGCTGTTTCGGCGAAGGCAGGACGGGTGAATTCCAACCTGCCGGCGAGGCCGAATGCGGCAGCGGCAGTTGCGGACCCAAGCAACGTGCGACGTGTCATGTTAAACATGATGATCTCCTGTGTTAAGAGGTGGGGGTGGCGGAAAGCCAAGCGTGGCCCTCCGTCCTGATTGCCGAACCTATCGGTCCTGACCGGATGAAACTCAGTTGCCCCAGATGCCTTGGCCGTACTGCGCCGGCACGCTGGCATCGGCACCACCATGGATCTTCTTGACCTCTCGGATCGAGCTGGTGTGCGAGGTGTCGATTTTTGAAGCCGAATGGCTGGCGACCGGCTGGCGGGAAGTGTTCGAGCCGTAGTGGTCGCTGCCGGCGAAGGCCGTGCCACTGGCAACGAGGATGGCGGCAGCGGTAAGGACGATCTTTTTCATTGAAACAGTTCCTGATCTTGAGGATTGAGAGAAGTTGTTGTTTGGAGGTCGAGGCGCGTTCAGCGGCCCCAGAGTCCGTCGTTGTTGTGCCGGTTGATGATGTCCTGAACCGACCCCTGGCTCGGCCCGGTCGTCACCTTGGAGTCGACGCTGTCCTGACGCGGCGTGGAGGGAATGGAAGCAGTAGCGTTGGTGTCGACGCTGGTGGCCGGCTGGTTGGAGTTGGTGGCGCCATGGTCGCTGCCGGCAAAGGCAGCGCTTGAGGCAAGCAGCATGGCAGCCACGCTGAGAGCGAGCTTGGTCATTTTGGTAGATCCTTGTTTCGTTTCTTGGTTGCGTGCCGGGAAATTGGCCCCGCTAACAACAAGACTCGCCAAGACATCCCTTTATTCCCGGGTGGCGCGAAATTCTTTTGGAGGTCCCAAAATCAGGGACGGCGGCTGTCGGGAACTGGGCCAGCCGACGCTGCACGCGCACGTCCGAGGTCGGCACCATGCTGGTGCCGTGGGTCTGTCTGACCGCGAAGTAGCCGAGCCAGCGGTGACGTCGCACTTGATATTGGCTGAAAAGGTTTGGGCGGTCGGCTATCAGCCGGTCACGGTGGCGGCGCGGAAGCGCGCTACGAAATCGTCCAGCTCCGGCCGCTCCATGTCGGAAATCGCCCAGTAGGAGAAGGCGCCGTCGCTCCACTGCACCAGCGAAAAACCGCCCTCAGAGAGATCGACAGGGTCGGTCACAGCTCCGGCTTTTTGAGGCTCGGCGACAAGGGTGATCAGATGCTCGCGGTGGCGATAGACCAGTGCCGGCACCGCCCGGCCGCCGATGACCTCGACCCTGCCACCGATGAGTGCAAATCCGTCCTTGGCCATGTCCGGCGCCGGCGGCGAAAGACCGAGCCTTGCGTCGAGCCAGGGCTTCACCGTGTGTCGGTCCGACGAGACGATATCCACCGGGCTCATCGCCAACAGGCTGCGCTGGTGGCCGCTGGCTACCCCTGCGGCAAAGCCATCGGCTACGCCAGGCTGGATCGCCCATTGCGTTGCACCGCTGGCCAGCACCGCGCTGAGCATGATAGACGCCGCCATGGCGCGCCAATCGAATGAGCCGAAGTTGCGCGCCGACCACCCCGTTCGATTTGCCTTCGCTGGTGCCGTCGGCGATTTGGGGCGCAGTACCTCGACATTGCCGGCAGCAGCCATGGCTGCGATGCGCGCGCTGAAGGCGTCGCTGACTTGCGGCTTCGGAAGTCCGGCCACAGCCCCTTGCAAGGCCATGACGCGGGCATGTTCGGCCGCCAGCTTGGGGTCGGCGGCTATGCGCCGCTCAACGGCTATGGCCGCGGCGGCGTCAAGCTCGCCATCGACCAGCGCGTGCAGCATCAGGTTCATGCCTGCGGCATCCTCGGGCAATCCGTCGTTGTGCGCGCTCATTGCGCCCTCCCAAGGCCAGAGATCAGCAGGCCACGCGCCCGCGCCAGCCGTGACATCACCGTACCCATCGGCACGCCTAGCATGGCCGCGATATCGCGGTAGGCGAGGCCATTGATGTCGCGCAGCACGAGGGTTTCGCGAAACGGCTGCGGCAGGGCGGCGATCGCGGCTTCGAGTGCTACGGTATCTGCCTTGGCGATCAGGGTCGCCTCCGGGCTCTCGCTGTCGGGTGGATCGGCTGCGTGAGCGGAGCTCACCTCGTCGAGATCGGCGAGATCGCCCACCGAGACGATGCTGCGCGGGCGGTTCCGCGCCAGCCATGTGTAGCACGCATTGCGCACGATGGTGAGCAGCCAGGCGCGTGCATTGCCGCCGGCATAACTGGCGATGCTGGCATGTGCCTTCATGCACGCGTCCTGCACGACATCCTCGGCGTCGGTGGCATTGCCGGTTAGCCAACGGGCCAGCGAAAGCGCGTCGGCGAGATGAGGCATTACCACTTCGCTGAAGCGGTCGGCCTGCGCATTGCTGCTTAGCATTGGTGTACCGTGATATGCGCCTCGCCTTGAGTGCCCAGGAAGCGAAGATGGTTCTGTCTTGCAAGCGAACCCAGCGGAAGTATTTAGGGTCGCCAGCTGCGGTGAATGTGAAGGCAACTGTTTCATCGATGTCAATCACACACTGGACCGCAACGATTCATCCACCCCGATGCGTTCTCGCATCCGCGGCGTCTGAGCGCTCTCGATCCCGACTGGGCAGGACGTTTAAGGCAGACAGGCTGGGAGCCGCAAGCGGCCAACGCGTCGCCTTCACCTGGGAATGCGTCGACCATTGCCGTCGCGGTCGTCAGTGTGTGGGGTTGCAGGGGGACGTTCCTTCAAGGTCAATCAGCAGCGTATGCATGGAAGACCAGGGCGGGCGGCGTTTTATTCCCGGATAGCGAAAAATCTTCTTCGCAATGTAAATTGGTCCGCCCGAGCCAGCTTTTCAACGCTCTTTAGCCTGCGATATCAACCTTCCAGCTCAGCCGATCAGAGCCGGTCGAAATTCGGGCATTGCCAGAGCAAGGGTTTTGTCCATCACTTTAGCCAATTTCCGTCTAGCCGAGAATGAGGCGCATGGCGCAGCGCCTGCTTGCCGGCATCCCGTGTTCGATCTCCCGACGCAGTATTTGACGAAGCCGGTCTCCCGCATGCGTCTCGCCCAGCACCTGAAAGCCCAGCTTCGGATAGAAAGGCGCGTTCCAGATCACATCCCGAAACGTTGTCAGGGTGATCGCGACAAGGCGGCGCTCCCTCGCATCTGTGATTGCTTTTTCGAGCAAGGCGCGTCCGATACCTGAGCGTTGTCGGTCAAGGCGCGCAGCTAGTTCCCAGATGTGCAATGTGTCGTCCTGGATCTCCGCGCTCAGGAATGCGACCGTCCGGCCATCCTGCTCCACCGCTACCCAGCATGTGCCCTTGGCGATAAGTTCACGGTGACGCTCGACGGTTTGGTTTTCGTCATCGGCAATCCAGGCCAGCTCCGCAACTTCGCGGTAAGCGTCACCCTCCGACTGTTCGATATCGGGTAGTGCGTCCGCGTCAGCTACCTGCGCTAAATGGTGGTCATGGAGTTGCCGTCGTGGCTTCCAGGGTTCTGCAGAGAATAACGTTGGAGTGTCCCTCCGGCCAATCTGCAAACTCAGCTACACGCACAAAACCGGCCTTTTCATACAATCCTGGCGCCTGGAAATCGTGGCTCTGCACCCAGATCCGCCGAACACCCCTAATGGCAGCCTCGGCGGCGAAGGCGTCCAACAACTTTCGCGCATATCGTCGACGGGATAGATGAACTTGGCGTGCTTCTTTAGGGCCATTCAAGAAACGCGTTTTGGTACGGTTCGCAGCTCGCGATTGAAGACACGACAGCTCGTGCCCCATCACAATGCTACTGGGCTTCAGGTCACGTCGGCTGTGCTCGCAGGCATGGTCTGGGCGCTTGACACCCCGAGGCCGGCATCGTGGAAGTTGAAGATCTGGACTTCCGGCGCTGCCTGGAGATCCAGAAGCCCTATCTTGGCTCTCTCGTTGGTGTCTATACGGACTGGACGCCTGTGGATGGCCGGCCTGGGCTCTTCCCGGAGGACATCGACACATCCGATCCCTGGCAGTTCCGGAATGTGCTGGTTTCATGATAGCCGCCGGGCAGGGCAGCGGCGAAACGGGTTTCTGCTCCGGCAAAGCTGCCGACATGGTTCTCTCCCGGCGCGGAGGCAATTGGCGTGGACCGACGATTCCGTACGGAAGGTCTCGTCCAACTCGAGACGTTAGAGTTGGCAATAAGGAAATTGACCTGATGGATCTCACCACACGGCTTGTCGTCGCGATCGGGCTTGGCGCGCTTCTTATCGGGGCGTTCATTCTCATATAGCCGAATGTGACGTTTCAAACGCCTTTCACGCGTTACATTGCCTGTCGTGCGGCAATTCTGGCGGGACTGGACGGCAGCATCGATTTCTCGTCCTGCCGTCGCTTGTCCGTTGGTCGGATCGCCCTGTGCCTACCCAGAGAAGCGCTTTGACTAAGCGAGCTGCAAGCCCACCGAAGCATGGATCGCCGCAGACGGTTCCCATCGCCCCCGGGGGTCGTTGCGCAGCTAAGCAGCACAAGCACGCAAGCTAGGTGCGTGCTCTATCGCCTCTGGCGCGGTCACGCCTGAGAGTTGCAAGCCGTACGACGCGGCAGAACAGCTGGTTTCAAAATCCGGCATCGACACCGTCGCCAATTCCCATAGCTTGACCACGGCACTGAAAACGCGCTCCCGCCACAGCCGCCGCTACTACGGAAGGTGATGCGATTCTCGCCGGCTCGCCTGCATCCAGAGGGACGAGGACTTCGATCCTGTATTGCTATCGCGACTGCAGTTCGGCTGGGTCATCGGCTGGCACATCCTGCTGCCGGCTATTACTGTAGGATGGCCGCGTTCATCGCGATGCTGGAAGGCCTCAATTTCTTGACCGGAAGGGACATCTATCTCCGCATCTCGACGTTCTGGATCAAGATATTCTCGATTGCGTTCGGAATGGGCGTCGTCACCGGTGGCGATGGCCCAGGACGGCTTGAAGGCGCGGATCGAGGAGATCATGCCGAAATTGAAACGGCGGAAGGGTGAATGAGACGGCTTGCAGTTGCGCGCACGCGTACGCGTCCACCGAATGTGACATTAGCGCAACCTGATTGAGCTAACGAACACGCGAACAGAACAGTCGCTTGACGATCAAGGCAGACTGCGACAGCGTTTGCCGTCCGGGGGTAAGCGGCGCACGGCTCGTCGAGAG
>NZ_RZPF01000970.1:0-1878 GCF_004022735.1 Mesorhizobium sp. M7A.F.Ca.AU.001.01.1.1 | reverse complement strand
CGGGAAAGCATGGCGTCGATCGCGGGATGGGCCGCGGCCGTGTGGACCCTGGCGATGCCGATGCAGGCATTGGCCTCGTCGACCGTGCCGTAGGCCTCTACCCGCAGATCGGATTTCAGCCGCCTCTCGCCGGTGCCGAGACCCGTGGTGCCATCATCGCCGGTGCGGGTGTAGATCTTGTTGAGCTTGACCATTTCGCCTCCCCGGCCGCCGGCATCCTCACTTGCGGGTGAAATACACCGCCAGCAGGATCAGCACCAGCGCCACGGCCTGCAGCATGACTCGCGCCTGCATCAGCTTGTTCGAGGTGACGCCGGAGCCGCCGCGCATCATGTTGATGAGGCCGCGAACAAGCACGACCGCAACGGCGACCATGACCAGAATGGCGAGAATGTTGAAGACGGTTGCCATTGCTTCGTTCCAGTTGGTTGGCGTTCAGGCGCGTTTGGCCATCAGGCGGTAAAGCATCGATGCCGGCAGGATGCGTCTGAGCACCGCGCCGATCCTGGCGGGCACTGTTACCACATAGTGCGGGCGTGGGCGCCGCGACAGAAGTGCATGGCGCAGCGCCGCATGAACCACTTCCGGCCCTGGCTTCAAGGCCGATTGGCTGCCGCCGGCCCGCAGTCGCTCGAGTTGCGCCGCATAGTCCACGCGGTGCACGGAATTCTCGTGGTCGATGTTGCTGAGAAACCAAATGAGGCCATTGCTGGCGATCTTCGACTTCACCGGCCCCGGCTCGATCAGCGAAACGTGGACGCCGCTGCCGGCCAGTTCCTGGCGCTGGCAGAGCATCAAGGCCTCCAGTGCGTGCTTCGACGCCGAATAGGCGCCGCGAAAGCGCACCGGCACGAGGCCAAGGATCGACGAGCAGTGGACGATGCGGCCCTGACCCTGGCGGCGCATCACCGGCACCAGCCGGCGGGTCAAATCATGCCAGCCGAAGAAATTCGCCTCGAACTGCTGCTTGAGCGCGGCAACGGGCAGATCCTCGACGGCGCCCGGCTGCGCATAGGCGCCGTTGTTGAACAGGGCGTCGAGCCGGCCGCCGGTGCGGTCGAGCACCGCCGTCACCAGCGCGGCGATGGAGTCCGGCTCGCAATAATCGAGATAGAAGGCCTCGATGCCGTCGGCCTCGAGCGCGGCGATGTCCTGCGGCTTGCGCGCCGTTGCGAACACCCGCCAGCCCTCCGCCTTCAACGCGCGGGCGCAGTACGCGCCTATTCCCGAAGACGCACCGGTGATGATAATCGAGCGCAACTTCTGCGCCGGACTGTTCGTGGTTTCGCCAAGGGTTGCCATTTGCCGCAATCCCTTCCCATATTCCCGGCGTGGAGACAATTGGAGGGCGCGGTTCTTGTTGCGGAAGATCGTAGCCCTCAAGCGGGTCCTCTACGACGCACTTGGCCATTTCAACACCGATGACGGCTGGGCGATGGCCAGCCATCTGGCGATCACCTCGCTGATGGCGCTGTTCCCGTTCCTGATCTTCGCGACGACGCTGGCGAGCTTCCTCGGCGCGCAGGCGTTCTCCGACACGGCCGTGCATCTGGTCTTCGACACCTGGCCCGAACAGATCGCCAAGCCGATCGCGCGCGAAGTGCTCAATGTGCTGACCGTCAGGCGCACCGACCTTTTGACCTATGGTGTGGTGCTTGCGGCCTATTTTGCCTCGAACGGCATCGAGGCGCTGCGCACGTCGCTCAACCGCGCCTACCGCGTCTCGGAAACGCGCGGCATCATCTACCGCCGGGTGCAGAGCATCATCTTCGTGCTCATCGCCACGGCCGGTTTCCTGGCGATCAGCGTGCTCCTGGTGTTCGCGCCGCTGCTGGCGCGGCTCGCCGAAGCCCATATCGACTGGATCAAGCCCTATAT
>NZ_RZPF01000969.1:0-1880 GCF_004022735.1 Mesorhizobium sp. M7A.F.Ca.AU.001.01.1.1 | reverse complement strand
CTGCGCATGCGGCCGGTTGCGTCGACGTCAAGTCCGCCAGAAAGGGTTTCGTTCTGGCGAGGCCCGGCATCCAGAGCGAATTTCGGCCCGTGGCCGGCGGGATGATGTCGGTTGCCAACACCTACGAATCGCAATCGCCGCAAACCCAGTATCTGTTTGCCGGCCTGATCGAGGTGTTTCGCGACAGCGACACCGGTCGCCTGGCGATGATCCCGCTTTCCGATCTGCGAAAGCTGTTTCCGCTGAAGGCGGGGACAAAGGCCGCGATAGAGTTCGTCGAGCTGTCGCCGAACAAGCCGCCGAAGGGCACCAAGACGCTGAGCCTGGTCGTCAAGGGCAAGGAGACATTCAGCCTGGGCGAGTGCAAATACAATGTCCTGGCGGTCAAGGAGACCTTCAAGAACGGTGCCGGCGAGACGCTGGATTCATTTACCGCCCTCTATGCGCCAGATCTGCAAGCCGCGCTCGCGCGGCGCTACGATGAAGGCACCAGTTCGGAATCCGTCAACGGCTACGAGACGATCAAGCCGCTGGCCGAGTAGCTGAACCAGAGCACGGCGAGTCAAGGGGTTCCCGGCCGTGGCAGTATCCTGTTGCGTCGCCTGGCCGCCAATGCGCCCTGCGATGGCGACGGCGCGCTTCGCTCAAGTCCCGCCAGACAATCCCGCAGCACACCGGCATCCTGCGTGGCCTTGGCCATCGACATCGCTCCGGAATAGGCGGCGACCGTCAGCGCGGCGAAGCGTTCGGGGTCCGTGCCCTCGTCCTTGCCCACCTGCTGGTCGGCATGCAGCTTGTCGGCAATCGCGCGCCGCCACCCGGCAAATATCCCGGCAAGGGCAATGCGGAAATCCGGGTCGGCAAGCGACAGTTCGTGCGCCAGATTGTTGAGCGGACAGCCGCGCACGAAACCCTGCTGCTCCAGTTGCGCCGCCACGGCCTCGAACACCGCGCGCACGCCTTCGCGGGCCGACGCCGCCGCCAGCACCGGCGCGATCCATGTCTCTTCGACCGCTGCCGCCACACGCTCGTCGATCACCGCCAGCGCGAGCGCCTTCTTGGTCGGGAAATGGTGATGCAGCGCACCGCCGCTGACACCCGCCGCCGCCATCAGGTCGCCGATGCTGGAGGCGTGATAGCCGCGCGCCTGGAACGCGTCCTCGGCGACATCGAGCACTTTCTTGCGCATGCCTTCAGGGTCGTTGATGCGTTTTCCCGGGCGCGGTTTTGGTTGAGCGATCATCTCTGCTGACATTGCCGGACATTAGCATATTGACAAAACAGGACAACCGGTCTGTTTTACAAACAGGACAATCACCCTGTTTTGGAGAATGCCGGATGAACCTGCCCCAGAACGTCGCGCCGAAACCCTCGGCGCTCGCCTCGCCTGTCGTCGAGTTGCGGCAATACACGCTGAAGCCAGGCCAACGCGACACGCTCATCGACATCTTCGACAGCAGGCTGATCGAGGGCCAGGAGGCCGCCGGCATGACCATCATCGGCCAGTTCCGGGATCTCGATCGGCCTGACATGTTCGTCTGGATGCGCGGCTTCGACAGCATGGATGCGCGGAAAAATGCTCTTGCCGCTTTCTATGGCGGGCCGGTCTGGGCGGCGCACCGCGATGCGGCCAACGCGACGATGATCGATTCCGACGATGTGCTGCTGCTCAAGCCGGCGTGGCCGGGCGCCGGCTTCGACCTTGCGGGGGCGCAGCGGCCAAGCCTGGCCGGCGACGAAAAGCCCATTCGAAACAGGCCGCTGACCGGCATCGTTGTCATCGAGATTCATCATTTGCAGCCCGGCACGGAGGCAGATTTCACCACCCGCTTCGAGATTGAGACGGCGTGCCTGATGACGGCCGACGCACGCCTGCTCGC
>NZ_RZPF01000968.1:0-1900 GCF_004022735.1 Mesorhizobium sp. M7A.F.Ca.AU.001.01.1.1 | reverse complement strand
CCGCTTATTCGGGCGCGGTCATCACCCGCTTCTACGATCCGCTGCTGGAGAAGGTGACGGCGTGGGCGCCGACGCCGGCCGAGACGATCGCCCGCATGAATCGGGCGCTGCGCGAGTTCCGCATCCGCGGCGTCGCCACCAATTTGACCTTCCTCGAAGCGATCATCAACCATCCGAGCTTCGCCGACAATTCCTACACGACCAAGTTCATCGACACGACGCCGGAACTGTTCCAGCAGGTCAAGCGCCAGGACCGCGCCACCAAGCTCATCAACTATCTCGCCGACGTCAGCGTCAACGGCCATCCCGAGACGCGCGGCCGGCCGCAGCCGAAGGCCGACGCCGCGGCACCCGTGGTGCCTTACCTCAACGGCAATGTGCCCGGCGGCAGCAAGCAGAAGCTGGATGTGCTGGGCCCGCAGAAGTTCGCCGCCTGGATGCGCGATCAGAAGGAGGTTCTGGTCACCGACACGACGATGCGCGATGGCCATCAATCGCTGCTGGCGACGCGCATGCGCACGCATGACATTGCCGGCATCGCCGGTGCCTATGCGCGTGCCTTGCCGCAGCTTCTATCGCTGGAATGCTGGGGTGGCGCCACCTTCGACGTCGCGATGCGCTTCCTCACCGAGGATCCGTGGGAGCGGCTGTCGCTGGTGCGCGAGGCGGCGCCCAATCTGCTGTTGCAGATGCTGCTGCGCGGTGCCAATGGCGTCGGCTACACCAACTATCCCGACAATGTCGTGCAGCATTTCGTCAAGCAGGCAGCAAGCGGTGGCATCGACCTGTTCCGGGTCTTCGATTGCCTGAACTGGGTCGACAACATGCGCGTCGCCATGGATGCGGTCGGAGCCGAGGGCAAGCTGATCGAAGCGGCGATCTGCTACACCGGCGATATCCTCGATCCGGCTCGGGCGAAATACGACCTCAAATACTATGTCGGCCTGGCCGGGGAATTGCAGGCGGCCGGCGCCCACATCATCGCCGTCAAGGACATGGCCGGCCTGCTGAAGCCTTCCGCAGCACGCGTGCTGTTCAAGGCGCTGCGCGAGGCGACCGACCTGCCGATCCATTTCCACACCCACGACACGTCGGGCCTGTCGGCGGCGACGGTGCTGGCGGCGGTGGAAAGCGGCGTCGACGCCATAGACGCGGCGATGGATGCCTTCTCCGGCAACACCTCGCAGCCATGCCTTGGCTCACTCGTCGAGGCGCTGAAGGGCACCGAACGCGACCCCGGTCTCGACCCGCAATGGATCAGGAAGATCTCGTTCTACTGGGAAGCGGTGCGCAACCAGTACGCCGCCTTCGAAAGCGACCTCAAGGGGCCGGCCTCGGAAGTCTATCTGCACGAGATGCCGGGCGGCCAGTTCACCAATCTGAAGGAACAGGCTCGCTCGCTCGGATTGGAGACGCGCTGGCACGAGGTGGCGCAGACCTATCACGACGTCAATCTGATGTTCGGCGACATCGTCAAGGTGACGCCGTCGTCCAAGGTCGTCGGCGACATGGCATTGATGATGGTCAGCCAGGACCTGACCGTTGCCGATGTCGAAAACCCGGATAGGGATATCGCCTTCCCGGATTCGGTCGTCTCGATGCTGCGCGGCGACCTCGGCCAGTCGCCAGGCGGGTGGCCGGTGGCGCTGCAGAGGAAGGCGCTCAAAGGCGACAAGCCGATCACGGTGCGGCCCGGCTCGCTGCTCAAGCCAGCCGACCTCAAGGCCAACCGCAAGGAAATCGAGGAGAAGCTCGAGCGCAAGCTGTCGGAATTCGAATTCGCCTCGTGGCTGATGTATCCGAAGGTGTTCACGGATTTCGCCGGCGCGCAGGAAACCTATGGGCCGGTCAGCGTGCTGCCGACGCCGACGTATTTCTACGGCATGAAGCCGGAAGACGA
>NZ_RZPF01000967.1:0-1901 GCF_004022735.1 Mesorhizobium sp. M7A.F.Ca.AU.001.01.1.1 | reverse complement strand
GTCAATGCCTGCGCGCTGGCGATCGAGCCGCTCAAGCTGGTGTTGGTGGATGAGTTCACAGATCCAAAGCTCGTTCCGGTTGCGAATCGAAACCCGGACCCGCGCCGCATCGACATCGTCGTGCCGATCGGTACGGCAGCGAATCGATCCTTGCTACCCGGTGGAATCCTGCCGCCGACCGACAAGGCAGGTGCATGGTTGTGCACGGGGCAGGTTTGTTTGCCGGCGGTGACGGATGCTGAAGAGCTCGAGCGATTGTTGCGACGGCGATAGTTTTGCTAACCGCCGGCGAGAGACGCCCCCCTCTGGCCTACCGGCCATCGCCCACTCAAAATGGGGAGATCGGCAGCTTCGCTGTTCCGTTCACCTTACGGCGTTGATAATTGCCGAAAACGACCAAGGGCGTAATCTCCCCCCTAGAGGGGGAGATGCCCGGCAGGGCAGAGGGGGGCGCGAAGGATCGCTACCCCATCCCCTTACGTGTTCATCGAATCGAAGAAATCCGCATTGGTCTTGGTCTGCTTCAGCTTGTCGATCAGGAACTCGATCGCGTCGGTGGTTCCCATCGGCGCCAGGATGCGGCGCAGCACGAAGATCTTTTGCAGGTCCTGCTTGGAAACCAGCAGGTCTTCCTTGCGGGTGCCGGACTTCAGGATGTCCATGGCCGGATAGATGCGCTTGTCGGCCACCTTGCGGTCGAGCTGGATTTCGCAGTTGCCGGTGCCCTTGAACTCTTCGAAGATGACTTCGTCCATGCGGCTGCCGGTATCGATCAGCGCGGTGGCGATAATGGTCAGCGAACCGCCTTCCTCGATGTTGCGGGCGGCGCCGAAGAAGCGCTTCGGCCGCTGCAGCGCGTTGGCGTCGACACCACCGGTCAGCACCTTGCCGGATGACGGCACGACGGTGTTGTAGGCGCGGCCGAGACGGGTGATCGAATCGAGCAGGATGACGACGTCGCGGCCATGTTCGACCAGGCGCTTGGCCTTCTCGATGACCATTTCGGCGACCTGCACGTGGCGCACCGCGGGCTCGTCGAAGGTCGAGGAGATCACCTCTCCCTTCACCGAGCGCTGCATGTCGGTCACTTCTTCCGGCCGCTCGTCGATCAGCAGCACGATCAGATAGCATTCCGGGTGGTTGGCGGTGATCGAGTGGGCGATGTTCTGCATCAGAACCGTCTTGCCGGTACGCGGCTGCGCGTTGATCAAGGCGCGCTGTCCCTTGCCGATCGGCGCCACCAGGTCGATCACACGGGCCGATATGTCCTTGGTGGTGACATTCTCGATCTCCATCTTCAGCCGCTTGGTCGGATAGAGCGGCGTCAGATTGTCGAAGTGGATCTTGTGACGGATCTTCTCGGGATCGTCGAAATTGATGGTGTTGACCTTGAGCAGCGCGAAATAGCGCTCGCCCTCTTTCGGGCTGCGGATCGGCCCTTCGACAGTATCGCCGGTCTTCAGCGAAAAGCGCCGGATCTGCGACGGTGAAATATAGATGTCGTCGGGACCTGGCAGGTAATTGGCGTTGGCGGAGCGCAGGAAGCCGAAACCGTCCTGCAGCACCTCGACCACGCCATCACCGATGATCTCGATCTCCTGGGCGGCCAGCTTCTTCAGGATCGCAAACATCAGCTCCTGCTTGCGCATGACGCTGGCGTTTTCGACCTCGAGCGATTCGGCATAAGCGATCAGCTCTGGCGGTTTCTTGTTCTTGAACTCGGCGAGTTTCATTTCTTGCATAGACGGACCTTGAATAGATGGAGTCTGGGTAGGCTTTGGGAAAATATCGGCGGGATGCGACAAATGCCGGGCGCGGCCGAAAACAACGAGGGGCGGCGCATGACGGGAAGGAAGACCCGTCTTTTATCGTCGGTCGGGGGAAAGAGCAAGCTGCGTTTT
>NZ_RZPF01000966.1:0-1902 GCF_004022735.1 Mesorhizobium sp. M7A.F.Ca.AU.001.01.1.1 | reverse complement strand
GAACAGCCTTTCGGCCTTTCCCGAGTCTTTTCGTACCGCGATTTGCCTGAAGTCCGAAGATGACACGAAGGATACGCCCGTACTCGACACAAGCTTGGCGCGCTCGACCGGGATTGTGTCGGTTTCGCGAGCACCAAGAACAAAGATCAAGTTAGCGACGATCCGTTAGCGTTCCGTTAACCCTCTGCCGCCTTAATGACATTTGGAGGCGTTGCGTTGTGCTCCGGGGAAACCGAGAGGAATGCGCGAACCATGGGCATGGTACTGTCTTTCGTGCCGCGTACGGCACCAAACACCAGAGCAAAGCAAACCGCCGAAATGCCGGCGGCGGTGATCATCTTTCCCGGCATCCGCTATGAGCGGTCGCATGCCGGCGAAGTGCGGCCGGTCGATCCCGACAAGACGGGATCGCCAGGGACGAAGCCGGTCCCGCACCACTGAGTTTCGGCGGCCACGGACCTTTGGTCCGGGATCATGTCTAGTGCATGTCGCCCAAAAGTGACCTCGGTTTTGGAGAACGACATGCATGAAAACAAAGACCTAAAGCGGGTCGTCTGAATCCGTTCAGACGCGACACGCTCTAGAAGTCCTGCAACTCACAGGAACTCTGTTCGAAGAAGCGCGACACGATCGGCTTCCAGCTGCTGTCGGGGACGAAGGCACGGATGACGAAGATGCCTTCCTCGATCGGCGCTTCGACGAAGATCGCCCCCTGAAGATCCTCTGGAAGGTCCTTGCGCACGTCGATCATCTGCGCCGGCGTCAGCACCACGGCATCCAGAACGCCGCCGGTCGCTGTGTGGTCGTTGAAGGAATAGATGTTGTGGCCGCTGCGGTCATAGACCGACACCGACCAGAACGGGACATGTCCAGGTGCCTTGACGCGGACCAAACCTTCGCCCAGGTCGAACCGGCACGCCGTTGCATAAAACAGCGGGTCGACGGATTTCACCACGGGCGCCCCACCGGCCTCGGCATCGAGCCGCGTCATCTTGTAGAGATCCGAAGCCATGGACAGCCGCGACCAGGCGTCGCGTTCGGAAAATTCAGGCACCAGAAGCAGCACGGCGATGTGCACAATGCCGGCGCCGAGCAGGCCGAGCAGGACGGCATGCAAAAGTCTGCGCATCGCCGCATAAAAACTACGCATCGCAGCCGACCTTGACGATCCGCGGCAGCGAGACGTCCGACAGGCCCGTGCTGCTGGCGATTGGCGTGTCGTAGAAGGTCAGCACGAAATACATCCTGCCGAAGCCGTCTGTCAGCAGCCAATTGCCGGGCATCGGGTGATGGCCGGCGGAAATGATCACCGAATTGTCGGGCTGGCGCACCACCCCGTAGGATTGCAGCGCCGCCAGCCGGGATTTGCCGGTCTCGACCACGCTGAGCGACTGGTCGGCGGCGTAGAGCGTCCAGAACCGCGCCGTCGGAAATCCGCCCTCGATGGTGTAGGTGCATTCGCGCTTGAGCTCGGCGCCGCCCGTGTCTCGCTCGGCGACGAAGGACAGCCCCTCGGCACGGCCGAGTGCAAGCACGCCCTCGCGCGCCACGCGAGCCTTGGAATAAGGATCGGCGGACGGCGTGCCGATATCGGGAAAGGCTGTCCATTGACCGATCCGGATGGCGCCGACGCCATCCTGGACTTTCAGCGCATACCAGACGCTGCCGCCACCGCCGATGATGGCTATGGCAAGCGAAAGCAACGTCAGGAAGGCAGTTTTGAGCATGAAGGGCCGGGGACACCGAAGAGTTGCCGCTCGGGGATATCGCGGCGCAGGGCCTTGTGGCAAGCGGGCCGATGTAGAATTGCAGCCGCCTCTTCCTTCTCCACCTGCGGGAGACGGTGGCCGAGCGAAGCTCGGTCGGATGAGGGGTGTTCCAGCTTCGCAAGGACGGTGATCC
>NZ_RZPF01000965.1:0-1903 GCF_004022735.1 Mesorhizobium sp. M7A.F.Ca.AU.001.01.1.1 | reverse complement strand
GCATCGCCCTCATCCTTGCGCTCGATGATCTCGGCCATGCCGTCGACATGGCCCGAAACGATGTGGCCGCCGAGTTCGTCGCCGATCTTCAGCGCCCGCTCCAGGTTGACCTTGGTGCCGGATTTCCAGCCCGAGGCCGTGGTCAGCCGCAAGGCTTCCTCCCATGCTTCAACCTCGAACCAGCGTGCATTCGAGGCGCTGTCGGGCAAGGCCGTGACTGTCAGGCAGACGCCGCCGCAGGAGATCGAGGCGCCGATGGCGATGGTCTGCGGGTCATAGGCTGTGTCGATGCGCAGCCCCGCCCCTTCCCTGAGCGGCTTGACGGACGCGACAGTGCCGACATCGGTGACAATTCCGGTAAACATCGGTGTTGATCCCTAGAGGTCTCTTGTCCACTCGGCGTAGCTGTCTTCGCCGAAACGCATGTCGCGCAATTTGCGAAATCCTGCCGGGATATGGTCGGCGTCGATCGGCGATGCAATGCCGTCGTCGCCGATTGCATCCGGTCCCTGGAACAGCACGATGCGGTCGACCAGCCCGTCGGCCAGGAAAGCGCTCGCCACCCTGGCGCCGCCCTCGACCAGCACGCTGGCCATGCCGAGCGCGGCCAGATCCTCGAGTAGTTCCGGCAAGGCTACGCCGCCCTCGTGCGTCTCGGTGCCGATGAAGCGCACGCCGGCGCGTTCGAGTGCTGCCCGCCGCAGCGGATCGGCCTCCAGGCAAGCGGCGATATAGAGCGGTACCCGGTCGACGCCCGAAACCAGCTTCGAGGCCTCCGGCAACCTGAGCTGGCGGTCGAGCACGATGCGGGCAGGCGAACGGTTCTCAAGCCCCGGCAAACGCACCGTCAGGGCCGGATCATCCTCAAGGGCGGTGCCGATACCAACCAGTATGGCGTCCGCCTCAGCCCGCATCAGATACACTTCTCGGCGCGCGATATCGCCGGTGATCGACACCTGCCCGTCACCTTCCCTGCCGATCTTGCCGTCGCTGGAAAGCGCAAGCTTGAGAATCACTTCCGGGCGTTTTCTCAACGATCGAATCAAATAGCCGGCCATCTGCTCGGCAGCTTCCGCCGCCAGCACCTTCTCGACCACCTCGACACCGGCCGCGCGCAGGATCGCATAACCCTTGCCGGACACGCGCGAATCGGGATCGCTGGCGGCACCGACGACCCGCGCAACGCCGGCATTGACCAGCGCATTGGCGCAAGGCGGCGTGCGGCCGTGGTGGGCGCAAGGTTCCAGCGTGACGTAGGCGGTGGCGCCGCGCGCGAGGTCGCCGGCCTCGGCCAAGGCCTCGGTCTCGGCATGCGGACGGCCGCCGACAGCGGTGACGCCGGTGCCGACGATCATCGGACCATTGCCGTCATCGCGTACGATCAGCGTACCGACAGACGGGTTGGTCGCGGTGCGCCCGGCATTTTTTCGCGACAGTCTGAGTGCCGCCGCCATGAAGCGGCGATCAAGGGCGGCCTGTTCGCTTGCAGTCATGCTCAGCTGGCTTCCTCTTCACCCTTGACTTCGTCGCCCTTGAGCTCGCCCAGCAATTCATGGAAATCCTTGGCCTCGCGAAAATTGCGGTAGACCGAGGCGAAACGGACATAGGCGACATCGTCGAGCGACTTCAGCGCTTCCATGACCAGGCGACCGACTTCTCCCGAAGCAACCTCCGTCTCGCCGGAACTTTCGAGCTGGCGCACGATGCCTGTCACCGCGCGGTCGATGCGTTCGGGATCGACATTGCGCTTGCGCACGGCGATCTCCACCGAGCGCAACAGCTTGTCGCGGTCGAAGGGCACTTTGCGGCCCGATTTCTTGACCACGACGAGGTCGCGCAACTGCACGCGTTCGAAGGTGGTGAAACGGCCGCCGCAATCGGGGCAGACGCGCCGCCTGCGGAT
>NZ_RZPF01000964.1:0-1910 GCF_004022735.1 Mesorhizobium sp. M7A.F.Ca.AU.001.01.1.1 | reverse complement strand
CCCCAACGACTACCTCATTCCGCAAACCGACCTCACCTTCCGCCTTTCGCCAGACGCAACGCGTGTCACCGCCGTGCTCACGATAGAGCGCCGTGACGGCGTCTCCGCATCGGCTCCGTTGGTGCTCGACGGCGACGGGCTTACGCTCAAGCACATCGAGATCGACGGCAAGAAGGTAAAACCGGCGGATCTGCTGGCGACGCCCGACCAGTTGACCATCCTCAAGCCACCGGTGGCGCGGCGCTTCCAGTTGCTCATCGAGACCGAGGTGGCGCCGGCGGGCAACGAAGCCCTGATGGGCCTCTACCGCTCGAGCCACGTCTACTGCACGCAATGCGAAGCCGAGGGCTTTCGCCGCATCACCTATTTCCTCGACCGTCCCGATATCCTGTCCGTCTACACGGTGCGCATGGAGGCAATGCGCGACGAGGCGCCGCTGCTCCTGTCCAACGGCAACCCGCTCGAAAAGGGCGACCTCGGCGACGGCTGGCATTATGCAGTGTGGCACGACCCTTTCCCCAAGCCGTCCTATCTGTTCGCATTGGTGGCCGGCAATCTCGGCCGGCTCGCGGACAGTTTCGTCACCCTGTCCGGCCGCACGGTCGAGCTCGGCATCTATGTCGAGCCCGGCAAGGAGACGCTGGCCGGCTATGCGATGGACGCCCTGAAGCGGTCGATGAAATGGGACGAGGAGGCGTTCGGCCGCGAATACGATCTCGACGTCTTCAACATCGTCGCCGTGTCGGACTTCAACATGGGCGCGATGGAGAACAAGGGCCTCAACATCTTCAACGACAAATATGTGCTGGCCGACCGGGAGACCGCGACGGACGCCGATTTCGCCAATATCGAGGCGATCATAGCGCATGAGTATTTCCACAATTGGACAGGCAACAGAATCACTTGCCGCGACTGGTTCCAGCTCTGCCTGAAGGAAGGCCTGACGGTTTTCCGCGACCACGAATTCTCCGCCGACCAGCGCTCGCGCGCGGTCAAGCGTATTGCCGAGGTGCGGACCTTGCGCGCCCACCAGTTTCCAGAGGACCAGGGCCCACTGGCGCATCCGGTGCGGCCGCGCCGCTACCGCGAGATCAACAATTTCTACACCGCGACGGTCTACGAGAAGGGCTCCGAAGTGGTGCGCATGATCCGCACAATTCTCGGTGCCGACGTGTTTCGCGCCGGCATGGACCTCTATTTCGAGCGGCACGACGGTGACGCGGCGACGATCGAGGATTTCATCAAGGTGTTCGAGGATGCGTCCGGCCGCGACCTGTCGCAGTTCGCGCTCTGGTATCATCAGGCGGGAACGCCGAACCTGACGATCAGTTCGACGCACAATCCGGCCGCGCAGGAGTTCACGCTCGAAATCGAGCAGTCGGTGCCGCCGACACCCTCCGAAAGCCGCAAGCGGCTGATGCACATCCCGCTCGCTTTCGGGCTGATCGGCGCCGGCGGCAAGCCTGTGCCGTATAGTAGCGTCGAGGGCGCCAGCGTCGAGGACGGCGTCATCCATATCCGCAAGCGTCGCCACATGGTGCGGTTTTCAGGCGTCACCGAGCGCCCGGCCGTGTCGCTCAACCGCGGCTTTTCGGCGCCGGTGACATTGTCCGTCGAGCAGAAAGCCGACGACCAGTTCTTCCTCGCCCGCCACGACGGCGACGCCTTCTCGCGCTGGCAGGCTTTCAACACATTGTTGACCGATGCGCTGATATCAGCGTTCCGCGAGATCCTCGGCGGCAAGCAGCCGGCCTTTGCGCCGCGGCTGATCGAACTCGCCGGCAGCATTGCCGGCGACGAGACGCTGGAGCCGGCCTATCGGGCATTGGCGCTGGCCCTGCCCGGCGAAGCCGACATTGCCCGCGACATCGGCAGGAACATCGACCCCGATGCCATCTTTGCGGCTCCCG
>NZ_RZPF01000963.1:0-1911 GCF_004022735.1 Mesorhizobium sp. M7A.F.Ca.AU.001.01.1.1 | reverse complement strand
GACCTGAAATCAGCGCCACGCCGCCACGCTCCGGAATCGATGAGACGCTATCGACGACCGGGATTTCACCATCGAGACCAGCGATTCGTATTCCGTCGCGAAAGCTCCCTTTCCCACAAAAGACGGCAACGCGGAGGTCACTCTGGCGCCCCTTTGCATTGACCAATTTGGCACAAAGTTCCGGACCGACACCGGATGGGTCTCCAGCGACGAGGCCGATTGTTGTCACAGACATTTCTCACTCCCGTTTGACAAACTCATTTCAAATGTCTAACAGAGTGCATACGTATGCTCAATCAAAAACAACAGAAGCCATCTCGTATGAACGCCTTTGCAACAGACTCCCTTGAAGCGCGCATCGGCGCGCAAACCACGGAAGCGAGACGACTTTCGGGCCAGATCGTCTGCGGCGGCGGCTTGAGAAAAGCGCTCACAACAGCGCAATTCGATATCGAGAACCCCGCCACCGAAGAGATCATCGGCTCTGCGCCACGCTGCGGCATAGAGGATGTCAATTCTGCGGTGGATGCGGCTTCCCTTGCGTTCCGGTCTTGGTCGGCAACGCCGGCGAGAGAGCGCGGCGCCCTGCTCATGCGGGCAGCCGATCATCTCGACGGCTTCCGTGAAGACATTGCCCGGCTCTCGTCGCTGGAGACTGGCAACGCACTTCCAACCCAATCGCGCAATGAAGCCGGCACCATGGTCGACATCCTGCGTTATTTCGGTGGCCTGGCTGGCGAGATCAACGGCCGGACCTATCCGCCCGATCCTGGCCGGCTGCTCTATACGCGACGCGAGGCGCTTGGTGTCGTTGGCGCGATCATTCCGTGGAATGCACCGCTGATGCAGCTTGCCAGCAAGATCGCCCCGGCACTCGCCGCGGGCAACACCGTCGTGCTAAAGCCGGCCGAGCAAGCACCCTTGGCAGTGCTTCGGGTGTTCGAACTGCTACAGGCGGTTCTGCCACCCGGCGTCGCGAACGCAATCACCGGGCTCGGCGAGGAAGCAGGTCGCCTGCTTTGCCAACATCCGGCTGTACGCAAGATCAGCTTCACCGGATCGAGCGCCGTCGGCGCCTTGATCATGCACTACGCCGCCGACAAGATCATACCAGTCACAGCCGAACTCGGTGGCAAGAATCCGAACATCGTCCTGGCTGATGCCAATGTCGATCGCGCGGCGCGTGGCATTCTGCAGGGGCTTCGGCTTCAGCGTCAGGGCCAGTCGTGTTCCGCCGGTACGCGGATCTATATCCACGACGCCATCTATGATGCGGTGATCGAGCGCGTCCTGGCCGGCATTCCGTCTTTCCGGGTTGGAAACCCGCTGGATGAAGCGACACAGGTGGGCTGTATCGTATCGCGCAAGCAGTTCGATCGGGTCGAACGCTATATTGAAATGGCGCGGCAGACGCCGGGCGCCCGTATCCTTTGCGGCGGCCAGCGTCCCGAAGGTCTGGACAAGGGTTACTACTACTCGACGACGCTGATCGAGGGCGTTCCCGCAAGCTCACCCGTTTGCCGTGACGAGATCTTCGGGCCGGTCGCGACTGTCTCACGCTTTACCGATTTCGAGACCGTGCTGCAGGAGGCCAACGATACGCCTTACGGCCTCGCGGCAACGATTTTCACGGAAAACCTCCCGGCGGCGTTCGACTTCGTGTCGCGCATCGACGCCGGCTTCGTGCAGGTCAACCAGTTTGCCGTCGCGGAAGCCAACATCGAATATGGGGGGACGAAAATGAGCGGCATGGGGCGTGAACTCTCGCTGGCGAGCATGATCCAGCATTTCACCTGGTCGAAGACCGTCATCGTCAACACGTCGGCTGCCTGACCGGGAGAATGCTCAAGTGAAAACCGTCGCTTTCCTTGGCCTTGGCAATATGGGTCAACCAATGACCCGCAATCTGGT
>NZ_RZPF01000962.1:0-1921 GCF_004022735.1 Mesorhizobium sp. M7A.F.Ca.AU.001.01.1.1 | reverse complement strand
GCCTACATGCCTCAGGCGAGTTCACCGTCGGCGAGATGGCGGCGACGGTTCGCGGCACGCTCGGCTGGCGCCATGCCTTCGGCGAGACCGTACCGCTGTCGCGCTTCGCATTCGCCGGCGGCGCATCATTCACCGTCGCGGGCGTGCCGATCGCCAAGGACGGGCTGATACTCGATGTCGGGTTCGACATCGCCATCGCACACAATGCCACGCTCGGCCTCACCTATGGGGGACAATTCGGCAGTCGCGCCGCAGACCAGAGCGTGAAAGCCAATCTCGCGGTCAGGTTCTAGTTGGGGGATGGGCCACACGCCGCAGGACGAGCCCGCATTCGCGTCTCCTCGTCCACCCGCGTTCCATTCACAATCCGCGTTTGCCGCCGCCACTTGCGCAAAAGGTAGAGCCTTTAGCCTTTGGAAAGGGAGATGTGGTTCCTCTCAGAGGCGCGGACTGCGCGCTGAGGCGAATCGATGGATATCTTTGGCATCAAGGCACTTCTGATCTGCGCCCTGATCTTCATTCCGTTCGAACATCTGTTTGCCGAGCGGCCGCAGAAGATCTTTCGCAAGGGCTTCGCTGTCGATCTGATTTATCTGCTGTTCAACGGCTTCATCATAAAGCTGGCCATCGTCATGATGGCGGCAGGCGCGCTCGGTGCCGCTGCACTCCTGGTCCCGCAAGCGATAACGCATGCCGTCAGCGGCCAGCCCGTCTGGCTGCAGGTTGCCGAAATCATCGTGATCACCGATGTCGGCGTCTACTGGACACATCGGGCCTTTCACAAAATCCCGGCGCTTTGGAAGTTCCATGCCGTTCACCACGGCATTGAGGAACTCGACTGGCTCGGGGCCTTCCACAATCATCCCGTCGACGCCATCGTCACAAAGGCAATATCGCTGACGCCGATCTTTTTCCTCGGCTTCTCGGAAGCGTCGATCGCCGTCTTTTCGACTCTCTACCTTGGACATACGCTGCTTGTGCATTCAAACGTGCGGATTCCGTTCGGCCCCTTGAAGTGGCTGATCGCCAGCCCGCAGTTCCATCGCTGGCACCATGCCAACCAGCGCGAAGCCTATGACAAGAACTTCGCCGGGCAGTTGCCTTTCCTCGACGTGCTGTTCGGCACCTACAATCCCACCGGTGACAAGGTGCCGGACAAGTACGGCGTCGACGATCCGATCCCTTCCACCTATTTCGGCCAGATCGGCTATCCGCTCCTGCGCCGCAGGAAGCTGCCGAACCGGGCGGTGCCGAACGCCGAAGCCTGACGGCTGGCCCGGCGTTGCGGTATCCACACCGGTCCCCTTTCGAGCCGCAGGACGCCGAACCACCGGAAGGCTTTTCGCCTCGAATCGGCTAAACCTTGCGCCATGAACGAGACCTCACTCTATGCGCCGGTGAAGCGGTTCCTCGAAAGCCTCGACTTTGTCGTCAAAGGCGAGATCGACGGCTGCGATGTTGTTGCGTTGCGCGAGGGGGAGCCGCCGGTTGTCGTCATCTGCGAGTTGAAGCTGCAGTTCAATCTCGAACTGGTGCTGCAAGGTGTCGATCGTGCGGCGGCCTGTGACGAGGTGTGGCTGGCCGCGCGCATGTCGGCTCGCGGCAAGGGACGCGAAAGCGATGCCAGGTTCCGCAATCTCTGCCGCCGGCTTGGCTTCGGCTTGCTTGGCGTGACCGCGACGGACCGGGTCGAGGTGCTTCTCAGCCCGATCGCGCTGGCGCCGCGCAAAAATGCCCGCCGGCGCTCCCGCCTGGTCGATGAGCACCAGCGCCGTCGCGGCGATCCCGTTGCCGGAGGAGGATCGCGCAATCCGATCATGACCGCCTATCGCCAAAGCGCCCTCGCCTGCGCTGCCGCCATGGTGGATGGCCCCAGGCGGCCGCGAGATCTGAAGGCGGTGACGCCGATCGCGCCCAAGAT
>NZ_RZPF01000961.1:0-1921 GCF_004022735.1 Mesorhizobium sp. M7A.F.Ca.AU.001.01.1.1 | reverse complement strand
CCTCGAAGCCCTGCGTGCCGGAGCGACCGGCTATCTCTTGAAGGAGCGCGACGACGTCGAGCTGTCACTTTCGATCCGCAGCACCATTCGCGGCGGCGCGCCGATCGATCCCTTCATCGCCCGGCGCATCCTGGAACTGGTGTCGGCGCCGGCGTCATCCGGGCGCGCCCGTTCCTCCACCGACAGGCCGGGGCGCGGCAAGCCCGCGCTTGCGCCGCCGCCTCCCTTGACGCCGCGCGAGGTCGAGATCCTCAACCTCGTTGCCAAGGGGCTTACCAATCGAGAGATTTCGGGGGTCCTTTCCCTTTCCAGGTTCACGGTCGAATGCCACATTCGCAACATCTACAAGAAGCTGTCGGTCAAATCCCGGACGGAAGCGATTTTCGAGGCGCGGTCGCAAGGCTTCTTGCCCTGATATTCCTGCTCCTCGCGCCGGGCGGCATCGCCCTCGGCGCCGACGGGGCCGTGCCGTTCAAGACGATCGAGGCCGTTCGATCCGGCTGGGACGCCGCCGCGCCGCCGGCCGCCGGCTGGACCAGCGTGACCTTGCCCGATGACTGGGCGACGCGCTGGCCCGGTTTCGACGGCGTGGTCTGGTATCGCCTCACCTTCGACAGGCCCGACGCGGCCGAGCCGCTAGGCCTCGCGCTGAACTACTGGACACTGGCCGGATCGATCTCTGTCAACGCCGCGGAACTCGGCCGCGACGAATTCCTCGTCGAGCCGTTGACGCGCTCATGGAACGTGCCCCGCTACTGGCAGCTCGCTTCCCCGGTCCTGCATGCCGGCACCAACACGCTGCTGATCAGGGTCTCGGGCCTAGCGCCGTACCAGCCAGGCCTTGGTCCGGTCCTGATCGGCCCGCCTTCGGCGACGCGTGCCCATTTTGTCCAGCAATTCTGGATTCGCCGCGAACTGCCGGTCTTCTATCTCGGCGTCACCGCGGCGCTTGGCACCTTCTTCTTCGTCGTCTGGCTGCTGCGCCGAAGCTTGAAGGCCTATGGCTGGTTCGCCCTGATGACGATTGCGTGGTTTTGCTATTCGCTCAATTTCGTGGTGACGAGCCCCTGGCCGTTCGCGGCGACCGACACCTGGCAGCGTTTTATCATGCTCTCCTTCATGGTCATGGCCGCCGCCTTCGTGCTGTTTGTCATCCGCTTTGCCGAGCGCCGCTTTCCCAGGGGGGAAGCCGTGCTGTGGGCCGCGCTGGCGATCGGCGCCGCGGCCCTGTTTGCCACACCGCATTCCCAACTCGGCCCGATGCTCAACCTGCTGGCCTTGTTCTGGTCGCTGCTTTACATCGGCGCCTGTTTCCTGTCGATCGGCCTGACCTGGCGCAGCAATCGGCTGGACCACATCGTCCTTCACATCGTCAACGCGCTCACCATCGTGGCCATCCTGCATGACCTGATGACCTATCTCGGCATCCTTCTTGGCAATGTCTACTACGTCACGCTGACATCCCACTTTCAGATGGTCGGCATGGCGCTGGTGCTGGCCTGGAACTTCGTCGCCAACATGCGCCGCATCGAGGGGTTCAACGATGAGCTCACGGCCAAGATCGAAACCGCCAGGGAAGAACTCGCCCTCACGCTGCATCAGCAGCATGAGGTCACCCTGGCCAACACCAGGCTGGCCGAGCGCGTCTCCCTTTCCCACAATCTGCACGATGGCATGGGCGGCACCCTGGTCAATTCGATCGCCATGCTGGAGCATGCGCCGCAGAACCTGCCGGCCGATCGCTTCCTGTCCGTCCTCAAGGAACTGCGCGACGAGTTGCGGGTCATCATCGACACCGCCGCCGACGACCAGACGGGCGGCCAGTCGCTGGCCGAGTGGATCGCGCCGCTGCGCCGCCGCCACACGCTGGCATGCGAAAGCCGCGACATCGATTGCGTGTGGAACCTGACCGGGCTGGAGG